>CAYTDH010000287.1:4004-6338 GCA_964436325.1 uncultured Tangfeifania sp. | reverse complement strand
TAACAAGCAATCGTAAGCATTCGTAATAAAAATCAATTCATGCTACATTTTCTTAAAGTACACTGCAGGCTTTTAGTGGAAAAGGACTTTTAAAGAAGGGTACATAATTTAAAAAAACGGTTTACCTCTGCTTAATGGAAAACTGAATAATTTGCAAGGACGGTGCATCATCAAAAGCCTGGAAATGAGAGAAAAGATAAAATGCCGGCCGGCTAACAGCAATTAAACCCAATGCCTTGTTCATCGATTATCCGAAAATATTTCTTAAATTAGCTTTAACCTAAAACTGAAAATAAATCGCAAGAATGCCGGCACTGGGTTTAATTGCCATCCGTTGGCAACAATTTTATGAAACATACTACAAAACAGATGTATGCAATTAAAAAGTTCAATTATTAACTTTAAAATTCTTAAAAGATAGTTTATTTCTATCATGGGTTCATTATTATTGATTAAATTTCTTGCCAGTATCGCAAGATGTTTTATAATTTTGCACCTCAAAAATTTACCACTATGTTTAAATCACTTGATGTTAACGAGAATGAAGAGAAAAAGGCCCCCAAAGATATGGAGGTAGAACGTGTAAAATGCCTTATTGTGGGGTCTGGTCCTGCTGGTTATACGGCCGCTATCTATGCTGCCCGGGCGAATCTGGAACCGGTGTTGTACGAAGGTCTTCAGCCCGGGGGACAATTGACCACCACCACTGAAGTGGAAAATTACCCGGGTTATCCCGAAGGAGTTACCGGTCCTGTAATGATGGAAGACTTTAAGAAGCAGGCCGAAAGGTTTGGTGCGGATGTTCGTTGGGGGATGGCCACCAAAGCAGAGCTTCTCGGGGATATTCACAAAGTATGGATCGACGATAAAAAGCTCATCGAAGCCGAGACCCTTATTATCGCCACTGGGGCCACTGCCAAATATCTTGGCCTTGAAGATGAAAAGAAATACGCCGGCGGCGGTGTTTCAGCCTGTGCGACCTGCGATGGGTTCTTTTACCGGGGAAAAGATGTTGCTGTTGTTGGAGGAGGGGATACTGCCTGTGAAGAAGCCCTTTATCTTTCCGGTTTGTGCAACAAAGTGTATATGATTGTCCGGCGTGATGTTTTACGGGCATCCAAAGTGATGGCCCATCGGGTGCTTAACACTCCCAACATCGAAATTCTCTGGAAGCATCAAACGAAAGGCTTGTTTGGAGAAAATGGTGTTGTTGAAGGAGCCACACTGGTAAAAAATCAGGGCGAACCTGGTGAGGAGGAAGTAAAAATTAAAATTGACGGATTTTTCCTGGCTATTGGTCACACACCCAATTCCAAGGTTTTTGCCGATTACCTTGAAACCGATAATGTAGGGTACATTAAAACCATACCCGGGACAACCAAGACAAATATTCCCGGGGTCTTTGCTTGTGGTGATGTTCAGGACTCTGTTTACCGGCAGGCCGTTACTGCCGCAGGAACAGGATCGATGGCGGCCATTGATGCGGAACGTTACCATTCAGAAAAAGTTGCAGGCTAAAGGAAGCAATTCAGAAATAAAAAAAGCATCCGCCAACTGCCGGATGCTTTTTTTTTGGAGTAAGAAATATTTTACATATCTACTTCTACTTTGGGCATTTCTGATTTGGAGTACTTACCGGCCACAAGTTTACTGTGAACTACTTTAAAAGCTTTAACGGTTATTTCCACATCTTCCAGTGAGTGCACGGCCGTTGGAATCAGGCGCAGGATGATTTCTCCCTTGGGAATAACAGGGTAAACGACCACAGAACAGAATATTTCGTAATTCTCACGCAGGTCATAGACAAGGTTGGTGGCTTCAGGAACTCCGCCTTTCATATAAACAGGAGTTACCGGAGAGTTGGTTTTTCCCAGGTCAAAACCGGCATCTTTAAGTCCTTTTTGCAGGGCATTGGCCACACTCCACAGTTTTTCCCGCAGTTCGGGCATAGAGCGCAGCATTTCCAGTCGTTTCAAGGCCCCCATCACCATCGTCATGGGCAAAGATTTGGCGTAGGTTTGCGAACGCATGTTATAGCGAAGGTAGTAGCAAACATCCATATCGCCAGCGACGAAAGCTCCGATACCGGCCATCGATTTGGCAAAGGTTCCGAAATGCAAGTCCACCTTATCGGAAACACCAAAATGCTCGGGTGCGCCGGCTCCTGTTTCTCCCATTACCCCAAAGCCATGGGCATCATCAACCAGCAGCCTGAATTCAAATTCATCTTTGAGTGCTGTTATTTCATCCAGTTTTCCTAAATCGCCGGCCATCCCAAATACGCCTTCTGTGATTACCAGCACTCCGCCTTCCTGTTTTTCGGCCAGGCGGGTT
>CAYTDH010000287.1:0-3994 GCA_964436325.1 uncultured Tangfeifania sp. | reverse complement strand
TGTGCTGAAAGACGAACCGCTTGCCCATGTGGAGCCGTACACCATCCAGAATGCATGCATGCGATTCGGAATCATAAACAACCACATCATTTCGCCCGCAAACCGCATCAATAATAGAAACCATTCCCTGATAGCCGTAATTAAGCAAAAAGGCATCCTGCTTGTCCACAAAAGCGGCCAGTTCACGCTCCAGTTGCTCATGTTTTTTGGTTTGTCCCGACATCATGCGGGCCCCCATAGGGTAGGCCATCCCATACTTCTCTGCGGCCTCCGCATCTGCTTTTCGAACATCGGGATGGTTTGCCAGCCCCAGATAATTATTTAAACTCCAGGTAAGGACTTCCTTTCCCCTGAATTGCATGCGTGCACTTATTTCTCCCTCCAGTTTCGGAAAGGCGAAATAACCGTGTGCCTTGGTCATGTAGTTGCCAATGTCACCCTGATCAACTCTGAATTTTTGAAATATATCCACGGTCTGAAAATTTTAAGAATTTAAACTGCAAATGTAAACTTTTTTAAAACTTTGACAAATGTGTTAAATTATGCTAAGGATTAAATACCATTCACCAGAGGATCGTTAATTTTACCAGGTGAATGCGAATGACGAATTATTACTTCATTAGTTATGAGGAGATTAATCCGGAAAAGGAAGAAAAAGAATTCGTTAATTTTCATGGGTTGGAAGTTTTATGTATCTAAAAAAAGGTTATTTTTGCACCATGTTTATGAAACTGAGAAATTTTAGTATTGCATTGTTGGCTGTTTTGATGGTATCGGCGTGTGGCGATTACAACAAAATCCTGAAAAGTACCGATTACGAGTTCAAATACAAGAAAGCAGTGGAATTTTATGAAGAGGGGGAATATGCCAAAGCCGGAACACTCTTTGAGGAGCTGGTAAATATCTACCGGGGAACAAGTCAGGCAGATCAAATTTATTACTATTATGCCAAAAGTATGATGGGACAGAAGGATTATTTAATGGCGAACCACTATTTTAAAACTCTGCTTGATGAGTATCCCGGAAGTGATTTCGCAGAGGAGGCTCAGTACATGGTTGGTTATTGCTCTTACCTCCTTTCTCCCAAGCCACGGCTCGATCAAACGGTAACACAAGAAGCCATCGAAGCCCTCCGGTTGTACATTAACCTGTATCCCTACAATGATCGTGTAGACGAGGCCAACCGGCTCATCGACGAACTGCAGGACAAGCTGGTTTACAAGTCATACCTGAATGCCCGCCTGTATTACGATTTTGAAAATTATAAGGCCGCTGTGATTGCCATTGACAACAGTCTGAGAGAATATCCTGACAGCCAGTATCGCGAAGAACTGAAATTTATGCTGTTGAAATCAAAATACCTGCTTGCCATGAACAGCGTGGAAGAGAAGCAGGAGGAAAGGTTATCACAGGCACTCGATGAATATTTTGCATTTGTGGATGAATTTCCAGACAGCGATCACAGTAAAGAAGTACAGAAGTTTTATCAAGATGTCGCTGATTTATTGAATTATAACAGAGAGCAAACGAATATTAATTAAAAAATGGATTACAAGAAAACAAAGGCAGCACAAACTACAGTTCCCCGCGATTTGGAGGTTTTGACCGAGGAGACCGGGAATATATATGAAACAGTTATGATTCTGGCTAAAAGAGCCAACCAGATTTCTTCCGAACTCAAAGAGGAACTGAATCAGAAACTGCAGGAATTTGCTTCTTACACCGATAATCTTGAGGAGATTTTTGAGAACAGGGAACAGATTGAAATCTCCAAATTTTATGAACGCTTGTCAAAGCCCACCCTTATTGCTTTTGAAGAGTTGAAAGAAGGGCAGATTTACCACCGGAATCCCACACGCGAAAGCAAACAAAAAATTTAATTTCCGGGCATGAGGCTCAAAGGGAAAAAAATAATTTTGGGCATCACCGGAAGCATTGCAGCCTACAAGGCTGTTTTTCTTTTGCGGCTTTTGGTTAGGGAAGGCGCCGAAGTGCAAGTGGTTATCACCAGTGCCGGAAAAGAGTTTATCCCGCCGGTTACCCTTTCAGCGCTCACCGGGAAACCTGTTGTCAGCCATTTTTTTGGTTCGGATGACGGGACCTGGCACAGTCATGTTGATTTGGGGATTTGGGCCGACCTCATGGTTATTGCCCCGGCCACAGCCAACACCATGGGAAAGATGGCCAATGGCATTGCCGATAACATGCTGGTAACCACATACCTTTCTGCCAAATGCCCTGTTTTTGTGGCGCCGGCCATGGACCTCGATATGTATAAACATGCTTCTACACAACGGAGCATTGCTTTGCTAAAGGAGTTTGGATGCCATATCATTGAACCCGGCAAAGGAGAACTTGCCAGCGGCCTCGAAGGTAAAGGGCGCATGGAAGAACCAGAGCAAATCCTGGAGTTTCTCGCGGAATTTCTTGAAGAAAAAAAAAAGCTGAGGAATAAAAAGTTCCTCGTAACCGCCGGTCCTACCTACGAAAAAATTGACCCCGTCCGCTTCATTGGAAATTACTCTTCGGGAAAGATGGGGTATGCTGTTGCAGAAGAGCTGGCAGGGCAGGGAGCCGAGGTTATTCTGGTTTCCGGTCCGGTGGCCCTCACCGTTCACCATAAAAACATAAAGGTCGTTTCCGTTGAATCGGCCCGCGAAATGTTTGAAGCGTGCCTCTCTGTGTTTCCGGAATGCGACGGTGCTTTTATGACGGCTGCAGTTGCTGATTTTACACCTGCCAACCCCGAAAATGTAAAAACGAAGCGGGGCAGATCGGACTGGTCCCTTTTGCTGGAGCCGACCACCGATATCGCGGCTGCCCTGGGAAAGCTGAAAAAGCAAAACCAGTTGCTTGTGGGGTTTGCCCTTGAAACACACAATGAAATCGAAAATGCCCGGTTGAAAGTAAAATCCAAGAATCTGGATTTTATTGTGCTCAATTCCCTCCAGGATAAAGGAGCAGGTTTCGGCGGGGAAACCAATAAAGTTACCCTAATCGGTAAGGACAATAAACTGCAGGCTTTTGAGTTAAAGTCTAAGAAGGAGGTGGCGGCCGATATCGTTGAAATGATGAAAACTCTTCTGCGTTAATTCTGCGTCGATTCCCGCCTTTTTTATATTTTTACCATCATGAAGGAGGTATTTATGAAGAAAGTCATTGGTTTACTTTTTGTTTTGTTGTCATCAACGGTCCTTTATTCGCAGGAGTTACGGTGTAACGTAACCGTATCGGCCAACCGCATCCAGGGGGCTAATCGTCAGCTTTTCAGAACGATGCGAAGCGATATCTACGAGTTCATGAATAACCGGAAATGGACCAATCATGTTTATTCCTACGATGAAAAGATAAAATGCAATATCCTTATCCGGCTCGATGAGCAGATTTCTGCCGACGAGTTTAGAGGGTCTATCCAGGTACAACTGAAACGGCCTGTTTTTAATGCCAGTTACGAAACTACTGTCCTCAACATTAAAGATAACGATTTCCGTTGCCGCTACGTGGAGTTTCAACCCCTGGAATTTAACGAAACATCCAACCGCGATAATCTGACCAATATTCTGGCTTTTTATGCCTATGTACTCCTGGGCTTTGATTATGACACCTTTTCACCCGAAGGAGGAACTCCGTATTTTGAAAAAGCCCAGGCCATTGTGAATAATTCCCAGAACATGCGTGAAAAAGGGTGGAAGGCGTTTGAAAGTGAGCGTAACCGCTATTGGCTTATCGAAAATATTCTCAATAAATCCTATTCCGCTTTCCGTTCCTGCATGTATGCCTACCATCGCCAGGGGCTTGATCTTATGAGCGAACGTCCGGAAGAGGGAAGGGGCAATATCGCCGAATCGCTGCGCGATATCCAGCAGGTGTTTCGCAGGCGCCCCTCGCTCTATATTTTGCAGATGTTTTTTGATGCCAAATCCGATGAATTGGTGAATGTGTTTTCCAAATCATTCCCCGATGAGCGTAACCGGGTGATGGCTATTCTCAATGA
>CAYTDH010000286.1:0-6370 GCA_964436325.1 uncultured Tangfeifania sp. | reverse complement strand
ATTAAAATTGTTTATTTTCAAAGGTATAGTATGGAACTCGCATTATTTTAATTATTTTCTTGGGCGTAAATATTAATATGCTCGTTTCATTTCTGTTTTCGCCGAAAATTCCATCTTTACAGGGCCAAGCAGTCCGGAGGGCTGTGTTGTATCGTTGTAGCGTGTGGGCACCGTGCGGTAATGGTTGGCAAGGGTGTTGTAAACCAGGATTTCCAGCGTATTTTCTCCCGGTTCCACCCACTCACTGATATCCAGCTTCCAGGGAGCGGCAACCAATGTTCCTGCTGAATGGCCATTGACCCGGACCTCTGCCGTGGCAACAACCGTTCCAAGATCAAGCATCACGCGGCTTTCGGCCTGCCGGGGTGAAAATACAATTTTTTTCCGGTACCAGGCCCCTCCCGAGTAACAATCAAGCACCGACCCTTCCGACCAGTTTCCTGTTTGCGTTATGCCTTTTTCACAATCCAGCAGGATAGGATGGGGAAAAGCCGATCCGCCGTACCATCCTTTGGCATGCCGGATGTGGACGGCAACGGTAGATTGACGGGGAACCGGTTCAGAGAGGTCGACCCGGCAGGTGGCCGGCGTGCCTTTTTTCAGGATTTTTACCTCCCGGGGTTGTCCGTCGATCCATACCCTGATGTCGCCCCTGACTTTTATCTGCATAGCTTTCAAACCGGGGGGTGCATTGAAGCGGACCCACCCGGCCGGGTTTTCTGCGGAGGGGAAAATGTCATAATTCATCCGTCCTGGCATATCCCACCATTTCATTGATAAAGGCGTTCTTTTTTCCGGCTCGTCAAACCCGGTTTTTTCCAGTACAAAGTGTCCTCTTCCGGGCGAATCGTAACGCAGCAACAGGCGGTGAATGCCTGCATCCAATACCAATTCCCGGGAGAGAGGATCTATTTTTTTATCATTGAGATACAGGGCGGCTGGTTTGAAGGCGCCTGAATGAACCCTGACCGTCGTTTTTTCATCCGCCTTCACCGATGTCCACAGGTAATAGCAGGCATTGCTTTCCCCTTCCGGAGGGTCTAACCGGATGAAATCATCGGTGACCCTTTTTTTGAGGCCATGATATCCCTCCTGGTCGCCGGGGTCGCCTTCAATGCCTCTGCGCCATGAAAAGGCATACGGTTCCCAGCTATAAGCCTGGTTTTGAATAATAACAGGAACTGTCGGGTCGATGGTTTTCATGGCCGAAAGCTTCTGCTCGACCAGCGTGCGGTCAGCCATTTGGGGCAACGGGCCCAGTTTTCGGAATTTCGGGCCGTATCCGGCCTGAACTTCCGGCCAGTGCGCGTCATCAATTTCCGGCATTTCCCAGCTTTCGGCATTCCCTGTTTCAGGAAGGTAGCGGAACAACCGCGCTTCTGGACCAATCATTTTTTCGGTCACCGGCAGACGGAAATCACCCCACCGGTTATCCATGGTGGGCTTCAGTTCAAACTCCCAGTCACCATCGAGCAAAAGGGGAGCAGGTGTGGCTGGTGCCATGCCCGAAACAATATGGGTTTTCCCGTTGACGCGTAACATCGCTTTCTTCAGCCCGGGCGTTGTCGTGTACCCGGTTGCCGTTACCTCCCCCTGATCATTTTGGATAGCAGAAATTTCATCCATCTGGGATGAGAGCACCTGAACGGGATGTTCCTCCTCCGGAGAGAAAACAATTATTTTTCCCTGGTTGGGTTCGAACGAAAGCTTTATGCGGGTTTCCTGTTCTCCCGGGATTACTTCAAAGAGAGGCCTCGCTTCACCGGTCCAGGGGTCCCACTCTTCTGCTTTTCCAGTTGACTGGAATGTGCACCAGCAATCTTTTTCTGTGCCCATAACCATGTAAATGTCTTTTTTTCCTGCTTTCCGGTGCATCGCCCTTACGGGTTTGCCGGAGGCAACATGTTTTTTTAGCAGGGTATTGATGACCCCGGTTAACTCCCGGGCATCCCGAACGATCATCCCAATTCCATTGGCCTGGTTGGTTTGTTTCATGCTTTGAGATTCGCCGGCAGAAGGAGTAGCAGACGTCCCAAAAATTTTTTCCAGGGCGGCATTAAGTTCCGGGTCATTGCTTCCGGCCCGGTCACTGGCCACGGGCAGTTCCCCCACGGCAATGACAGTCCCCCCGTTTTCGTAAAAGCGAAGGGCCTGGCGGATGGTGGTCCACCGGATGGCTTTCATGTCAGGCAGGACAAGCACCTTGTATGAACCGCCAGGGACTTTCAAATGCCGGTCTTCGATCTCCGCCCGCGCCAACGACTGGTGGTCCATAAAAATAAAATCGTACCCATTATTGAATAATTCCGTTCCCGATTCAAATGCGGTTTTGGTATAAGCGACCGGATCGAGTGAAAAAGTGCCCGGATGATGGTGCATGGTTCTCCGGAAGGGTTTTTTGGGGTCTCTTTTCATGTCGGCCTGCATGGGACTTACCGGATACATAACGGCAATGTCGGCCTGCAACTCTCCCTGGCTGAGCAGGAAAGAGAGCCGGTCGAAGTAGTTGAGAAAAACTTCCATGTGGTCCCAGTAAGGCATCCGGAAATGATAGCTTGGAGGAGCCCATTCCCAGAAACTTCCGTGGGTGGTATAATATAGTCCGTGCAGGTTAAGCAGGTTGCAACCATAAAGGTAGTTTTCACTGGTGGCAAAGAGCAATCTTTCGGGTGCTGCCTGCCAGCCCAGGCTATGGTAACCCTCGAGCCAGACCCTCGGACGCTGGTAGAGGCCGGCAATGGAGGAGGATACTTTTCCCTTGATGAGATCGGCATGTCCACCGGGCGTATCGTGCCCCGGAGCAGTGTACCACCTGACGGCCCTGAAGTAATCCCCGAATTCGGCCGGGTTGCGCCCCCTCGAGCCGGGATCGCATCCGTAAATCTTTCCGCGCGACCAGTGCCAGTCAAAGATGGGCTTAAAATAGCGCTCCTCCGCCAGTTGCATTTTGACATCCATGAAATCAAGCCGCGCTTTAGGTGTGATTTCACCCAGGTCTCCGAAAAGAGCGGGCAATACTTCAAAAAGATCATACCCTTTCTGCTCTTTGAAAACTGCATTCAGGTCATCGGTCCACACACAATCGCCTACACCGAAATCGAGTTCATCCTGAAAAAAGTAGTTCAGTCCGTCTGCTGTTTGATCCCGGGTGTTTTCTTCAAATTCCTGAAAGAATTTTTCGATAACGGTTTTCCCTGCATCGGGATGAATGGGGTTTAGCGTTCCCGGATGGTGCTGGGCGATGAAGGTGATTACCTGCCACTGTCCCTCGCGGGGAGTCCAGTTGAGCTGACCATTCCGGACAAAAGGTTTCAGGTTCTTTCCCCCTGACTTTATCTGTCCGTTTTGCAACGGGTAAGCCCACACCGCTATCCTGTTGGCCGGAACGGGAATCCGGACTTTCTCTGCAGCTTTAATTTGCAGCGAGGTGTCTATCTCAATGGTTTTTCCATTTATCTCACTGATGGAATAGATGATCTCTTTGAACAGGTTATCTCCGCCCCGGGGCCAGTCGATCGTATAGCCACTCAACCCGATGCCCATGTTGCGTTTATCGCATTCGGCCGCAACAAACTTCCAGAATTCCCACCAGGCTTCGGAAAAGATTTCTGGCTCTGCCTTATCTGTTGGCCATCCCTCTTCGCGGGTATGCGAATAGTTCACCTGCATTCCCGGAATTCCTTTGGCATGAAGTTCCTCTATCTGCCAGAGCAACCGGTCTTTGTCGAGCGGGTCGCCGGTCCACCACCAGAAGGGAACCTGTCCGTATCCCATGGGTGGCTCCCTGAAATTTTCCCGAAGGTTTGCTTCATCGTTTAAGGTGGGAAAACCACTTGCCCCTGCCGGAGGAGCGGGAAGTTTTTCCGGACTGCTCCACCCGGACATTTTAACTGTTTCCGGTGATTCCTTCCCCTGGGAAATTACAGATAAAGGAAGGATTCCCATGAAAAGAAGGGGCAATAGGAAACCAAAAAATCTGTTCATCTTTTTTGGATTTATTGTTGTTTGTTCAATCCATAATCATGCATATTATCCTTCCTTATTTTTCAGGATGGATTATCCGAACCAATTTTATTCTGAAGCCTGTTCCTGTTCAATCTGGTCGATGAGCTCACCGAACTGTTGTTTTCCTTTGCTTAACCAAAAAGCTGCCCGGGGCTGGGTGATGTTTTCATGGGTGAAAATTGCCAGGGCCTCTTCCAGTTTTTTCAGTCCCTGACTATCATTCCTGGCTTCCAATATTGATCTGGCAGCCTGAATTTTTTCATAATCCTGGATTCCCTCACGCAGCCGCTCAAAGCGAATCGAGCTGCGTGGTCCAGGGTAAATCTGGTACGTATCGCCGGCAGGCCACGTTCTGAAACGGGAATCATGAAGGGGATCTTTCACCCAGGAGTTGTAGGCCCAGCGAAGGTAGCCGTCAAATCCCCGTGCGGCAGCGTACCATCCCAGCAAGGCTTGTTCGGCTGGCGGCGAAAAGGTAAAATTGTTGGGATGTTCCGGCTTGGCACACATGGTGTAAAAGGTGGTAATCTGTCCTTTTTCCTTTCTTTTTTGAATGAGCTCTTTATCCAGTTCAGGAACGTGAAAAACGCATAAGTCTTTCAGTTCATCGGTAATTTCTTCGTGGTATTTTCCGGCCAGGGCAATCTGGAATTCGGGGGCCACCTTTTTTACCAGGGCAATCATGCTTTGCATTTCTTCCAGCCCCCTTTCATCCATGGCAATGGTGGTCATTTCGAGCCATCCCTTTTGCTCCAGGTGGTCGCGAAACTGAATCAGGAAAGGCTCCCAGACAGCCGAATACTCGTCAGAACCGGGATTTACTTTTACCGTGACGTAATCTGCCGAATCGTTATCGTAGTAGCGCACCTGGTTTCCCCAGGGCACCATGGAATAGCAGTTGATCTGACCGTTGATGCCGGCATCCATGGCCAGTTCAACCCACTGGTCGAATACCGAGTAATCGTACTCCCATTCATTATTTCCAAGGTGAGTCCATTCGATCATCGATTCAAAGTGATCGTAGGTTTGCCCGCCCCATGGCCTGTGCAGGATGCTTGTGGTGATGCATTTTTGCCCCGCTGCAGCCAGCATTTCCAGGTAGGGGGTCAGGGCATCCATATGTTCGGGCGACCACAATTCCACTTCGTGCAGCCGGGCAACTGCAAAGGGGTTTTGCCACAGGTCGAGGTGAAACCCCCATTCATCCGGTGATGGAAGGGTTAAATCACGGACGGTCAGGGAGAGGGGTAGTTTCCGGGAACGTCCTCCCCACCGGGATACTTTGACCTCCCCTTCGTAGGTGCCTGCTGGAGCAGTGGCGGGGACATCAATGGTGATCCAAACCGGACGCAAAGTCTGGCCTTCCAGGTTGAACGCCTGGTTGTATTCCAGCAGGTCGGCAGCCAGCGAAGAGGGAATGGTGTCTTTATCCCGCCAGCCGCAACCCGACAAAAAAACATCGGTTAAAACATACCTTACCGGATGGATGCCAATATTCTCCGCAGAAATGACTTCTCCACCCGGGCCTTCCAGTGAAAACGCTTTTACTTCGATGTTATCAACGGTTTCGTTGCTCCAGAGCATGATCTGGAGGTTCTTCCGCTCCCCTTTCCAGGCCGTTCCTTCCCAGCCGGAAGAGGGGACATGAGGGGGCGGCAGGTGGTGTTCATAACGTTCATCAATACTTCCAAATGCAGCATGGAAGCCGGATTCAACACTTTCCCAGGCCCCCGGTTCCGCAGGTACGGGATTGGCAGGCTCATCAAAACCTGTTCCATCAATTTTTTCCCGGCAGGAGTAAAGGAAAAAGATTGCCAGGATGCTCAATACAATCGATTTATACATATCAAAAATGGTTTATACTTTTAACAGAATACGTTGTTTATACATTATCCAAAGGATGAAAAGAACGATGGAGGCATTGCCCATCCGGATCAGCACGGGATAAAAATCCCCCAGGTATTGCTCGGTGCCGAAAAAGAGCGACCGGGTAACACTTGTGAAGTTCACGATCATGTAAAGCATATAGGCCATGATGGAATTCATCCCGTATATTTTCAGCCAGTTGAGGTATTTCCCGTAGTGGTGGTAATCGATCAGGAAGTAGAACAGGGCCATGAGCAGAAAACAGTAACCGCTGCTGAGAAGGGTCATGGAACTGGTCCATATTTTTTTGATGATGGGCATCTGGAAACTCCAGAGATGCCCGGCAACAACCATGGCCACACCGGCAATGACCAGCCATTTGATGATATTGCGTTTGGTCATTTTGCTTTTCATGATTTGACCGGCAAAGACCCCGGTCATTACCGTTACGCCAAAGTTCAGACTGCTCAGAATCCACGTATAGCGGTAATTTCCGAAG
>CAYTDH010000285.1:0-6374 GCA_964436325.1 uncultured Tangfeifania sp. | reverse complement strand
CCCTTAAAATAAATTAAGGGATTTTAGTAGTATTAAATATTTTTCTATCTATTAAGCGTTATAGTTAGGAAGATTCTCTAATTTTAACAGACGGATAAATTCTTTAGTTATCATTAAATCATCTTCAACTACTGCCAAGTTACCTTCTGTGTAGAATTTAGGATAGTTCAATTTAGCAGTAAGCTCAGTTAATACACCGAAAGCTAAACCAACGTCCAATCCTTCCTGTGGATTCTTGAAAGAAAGCAACATCTCATCTGGCTGTAAGCGATATGAATTAGTCGTATCCGAAGGAGTACAATATACATCCATATTACCCAACCTACCAGCTTTATATACGCCAATTGGGTCTTCTGCACCGGATTCATCAAACTTGTCATGCTTCTTCATATAAGTAATTGCTCTCTGACCACCGACAATTTTATTTACCATACCACGCTGAAGTGAATCGTAAATATCGCCACCGATATCATCAATTACAGATTTAAGTTTCTGAGCATGAAGTTTACCTGAATATTCCCCTTCTGTGCTAAACTTTGTGTTAAACTTATACTGCTGATTAGTCTTAGCGATCTGAACAGCACGAGCAATCGCCCTAAAGTCTTTTGCTTTTGCCATTGTATCAGCAACGCCACTCATGAGAATGTCTTCTGCATCTCCTAAACCAGTAGTACCTAAAAGAATTTCCATCATTGTAGTGTACTCGAAACCTAAAGGCATCGGACGTGCGCTAAAATTCTTCTTGTTTACTGTGAGTGATACACGACCATACTCATCATGTAAAGCTGACCTTTCTGAATCCCAATGGTAAATGACACGAATATCATCATCAGAATCAAGAGCAGAATCAAAAACTAAGTCTACAGCACCAGTGGTATAACTTCCTATAGTACCGGAGGTTAAAGAACTTCCAACTACAGTTATAGTACCAGTACCATCTTTATCGTAACCTACCAATGCACCGTTAAGTAAAATCATCATGTTACGGGGAACGATGGGAACATTATCAGGAGTAACAGTATAATTAGTACCACCATCACCTACAGCGTCCTTATAGAACTCTTCACCCTGATAGTATATAGCCTGTGATTCGTAAATCTTATCATCAGCAGTAACGTCCCTTTTAGTAGTCTCAAAAGTCTTGTCTAAGAAATAAATAGCATCTTCTAAAGTTACCAGAGGAACTTCAGTAAAGATATCACCACGCTTAGAAAGAGCCGAACCTATCATAACAACTTTCATTACGTTTTCAGGAGTAGTCTGAAAATCCTGAGAGATGATAGTTTCATTAAGTTTTTTAAGGTGTCGTTCCTGATTTTCAACAATCATGGCTACACGTTGCGCTTTCCTTTCGTCTTTAGTAGCTAAATCTTTCAATACCTTTCCGGTAAGATCGAATTTAGACCATTTGGAAAGAGCCTGTTGTTCTCGTATTCTACGTTCCTGTAAATAACGATTACTTTCTTCTTCTTTTCTTCCAAATTTCATAAGAATACCTCTTCTTTTTTATATGTCTCTTTTCACGATACGAGAATTTTTTCTCATCCTATTTATAATACCAAATCCTTTATACGAATCATCCTTAGATTAGAGAACAAAAACCTTTATTTATTATTAGTACAAAAATTTTAAAAAGTCCTGTTTATTATTACTTTAATATTTGAATAGCTTTTTATTATTTTAAATTATTTACTTTTTGTATTTCTATCCAAATATCATACAACTTAGACGCCCAAGAACCATATTTTTTATAATATCTATCATTGTTTAATCCTGATTCTTCTTCAGGCAATTTTAAAGAAGGGAAAATCGCTTTTGCTAAAGGATGAGCAGTTTTAGCTATTTCATTTTCATTAGAAGTTGTTTGCCCTTTTATAAATCCAACAAAATCGTCTACATTCCATTTTTTAACTAATCTTTCAGCATACTCATCATATCCTTTCTTTCCTATCGCCATATTTAAATATTTCTCAGGTATTTTAGTAACGATATCATTAGATTCTTTAAATTTTCTATCTATGTTTTCTCTCAAATAATTAAAAGCCATATTATCACCTATTTATTATATAGTAAACATTAAGTGTCTTCTCACTTTAGGAAACTCTTTCACTTCTTTTCTTATATCTTTTAAATCTACGGGTTGTTTTTTAAATATCTTAGGCTGTATCATTTTTGAAAGAGTTGAATCAACCCAATGTACAAAACCCTTCCCTATGTTTTTCTGATAAGAATACGCTAATACCAAATCTTCCTTAGTATCCTGCGTTATTTGACGTATCTTATTAGTCATAGCCGATACTGAAGCGTTAAGAGAAGAATAAGACTCCCCTTCACGCCACCCATGATCAGCGTAATAAAAATGTGTCGTGGTGTGACCTGAAGGAGTTTTCTCTACAAATCTTTTCTCATATCTTTTAAGATGTGAATCTTGCATAAGTGTCCCTATCTGCCCATCTACTTTTTTTTCTGTCTTTTCTTTTCTTTTCTAAAATCTGAGATTCTCTAAGAAATTCTTTACGTACCTTTGTATTTAATTTCTTCTTTTTCTCACGAATAGACTCAAAATTATTTTCATGATCATAAGTCATTTTGTATTTCATCGTAAAGACCTCTTATTATTTGCTAAAACTGTAAGGTTTAAGATCAGAATCAGTCTCTTCTTCAAAAATATCTTCAGAAGTTTCAGTGAACTTTTCTATCTTTTCAATAGCTTCTGTGATAGATTTAGATTTATAAAGTTCTTTCTTTATATCTTTCAAACCTTTATTTTTCTTAATCTCGTGTTCAATGAAAATTTTCAGTTCAGAATCTTCAGAAAGAGATGATTTTTTTCTATCTTTCACTTCTTCTTCTAATTCTTCAGGCTCAGGATCAGAATTATTAAAATCAAAAGTATATTCTTTATTTTCTTTCATTCTTTTCTTGTTTTTATCAAACACTTTTTCTTTCTTTTTCTTCTTTTTATCTTTCCCTTCTTCTACTTCTTCATCATCATCTTCTTCATCTTCTTCTTCATCTTTCTCGTCTTCATCTTCTTCTTCATCTTTTTTCTTCTTCTTATCATCTTTCTTTTCTTCTTTCTCTTCAAATTCAAAACCTAAGTTTTCTAATTCTTCTTCATAAGTTTCGATTCTATCCTCTGCTTCTTTCAAAGCATTTTCAAGAAATTCAAGATCAGATTTTAAGTTGTTATAGCTCTCTTCAAATTTTTCAATATCATCTAACATTTCTTCCCTCTCTTCCATTAACTGTGTAATATCATCATCACGATCAACAGTATCTTCTGCTAAAACAACAAAATCTTCAGGCTTTTCAATACCGATTGATTTAACAGACTCATGTTCCATTACATGATCTATAATCTTAATATCTTCTGACATATTTTTTATATTTTCTTTTAAAAGTTCTACATCGATATCTTCACTTTCAGATATACCAGTCTTTTCTATAATTGCCTGAGCTTTTTCCAACTTTTCAGTCATTTCAGAAATAGTTTTTTCAGCCAATTCCATCTTTTCCGTCAAATCTTTTATTTCTTCATCTTTCTTTTCAATAGTTTCTTCTGCGAAAGATTTCTGTTCATTCAATTTATTCTGTAATTTAGCAATAGTTTCCTGTACTTTTTCGTGCAATTCAGGAACTTCTTCAGGGATAGATATATCTTTTATAGTATCTAATGCATCAGATATATTAGAGTTTTTAATTGCTTCTTTCAATATAGAATTAACATGATTTTTAAGATTTGAAATTTGAAATTTATCCATAATTAATACCTCATTATTTTTTTCTTCTCTTTTATTAGTATCATTTTTATAAAAAATACCTTTTTTATTAGTAATATTTTTTTCTGAAATTGAAACATTTTCTTTTTGTAAGTTCTCGAAGGTTGCGAAAACACCCTGAGAAGGGTTTAAAACAAAATCACCTAATCTCTCTAATTCATAAGAATTAGGGTCTACTGTCTTTCCATCCTCTAAAAAATCGCCAAATCCTACGGTAGAAAGACCTGTTTGTCTTGAACCGGCTTCAATAGCTTCTAATATATCCTGTCCATGTCTCCCCACTAAATAAATATCAGCGACAGGACAATTTTCAGTTATTTCTAAATTATGAAACACCCCTGCTATATCTTTAGGATTTCCATCATCTTCCGGGTGTCCCATTAAAGCCAAAGTTCCTTCTCCTGCACCTTCTTTTTTTACTTTTTCCCATAATTCTTTAATATACACTCTTCCATTAAGATTCTCTGTATATTTAGAAACAGGAACTTTCTTCAAAACACCACGAGCCTTATATTTCTCTCCTTTACTTTCTATTAATTTTGATTCAACAAATTGTTCTACATTCTTTACATCTATTGAAAGTAAATAATTCTCTATAAGTAATTGTTTTCCTTTTTGTTTTGCTATTTCTTGTAGTCTCGTATATCTTTTATCATTCATAAAATAATACCTATTTTATATATAAAATTTGTTATTTATTAGTATAAAAAAATAAAAAAAACCGTAGTTAACTTAATAACTACGGCTTCAATAAAAAATATTTTACTAAAATTAATAAATTTTTGATCCGAAATGTTTAATAGCAGATTGATTTATTACTTCCACAACATCTTTGTATTTATCTTTTTTTTCTGAAGAATCATCCGTATAAAGATCAATACTTAAATCATGTGAAAAATTATCTTCAAGTTTATCATAATCTTTAGAAGATAAAATAAATCTTCCTATTTTGCTGTCTTTAGAAGGTAATCCTTTCCAAAAAAGTTCAATGACATATCCATTATTCTTTTCTTCTTCAAATTTTTTCTCATATCTTTCATACATAATACTGCCTCTTTAATTTATCAACATTTTCTCAGCCACACGTTCCAAAGTTTCAGAATCTTTCTTTAACTCTAAAGCTAATCTTTCATCTTCTACTTCTAATGATTTATCAAGAGTAATTTCAGCCAGTTCTCCTACTACATATCCAAGACCGAAACTATCTATTAAACCTTTTAACATTTCTCTTTCTTTTCTTGAGATGATAGATTCTTTTATAGCATACTTCTTTTCATATTTTTCCATACCATTACCTCTTATTTTTTATAATCCATTTTTCTGCAAATCTCATCAAATCTTTCTCAGGTATAACCCAACGTATACCGCCTGAAACATTTATATAAATTTCAAAGGTAAAAGCATATTTTTGCTTCCCTTCTTTTATATCATAGAACTGTTTCTCATTTCTTTTACTATCATGAGTAGAATATGCTTCATACCCATAGGAATCTTCTAACAGATTATACCATGTTTCCCAATCAATGACACGGATAAAATCGAGAAGAGTAAATTTTACCCCACGATAATTATATTTTTCATTCAATTCTAAATCAATCTGCTCTTCCATCTCCCCTATCTGCATAACCAGTATAGTAACCCCTGCCATATCCGGTTCTGTAGGTAACATATATGCTTCTTCTCTTTCTATTTCTACATCTACCCTGTTTTGTATAGCATCATTTACCAGTCTTTCTATTTGTTCTGCTGATAAATCATTCTGTTCTATAAAAGTTTCAAATCTATCAGATTTTATTGAATACATATCATAATAGTATTCAGAATCAGTAGGAGAAATACCACTTCCATAATAATTAATCAAATAATCTTCATCTTCATACATTGCAACAGCAGATTGAGCATCTTTTTTAAACTGATCTTCCATCATTTCTATAATAGAAGGAATATCTTTCCTTTGAAAAGGTACATCTTCCCATTGAAATTCAGGATCGTCCCATAAAAAACCTTGACCGCCCCTACCTTTGGCTTCATCAAGACTTATCATTCTATCAAAATTCTTTTTACTAAACCCTCTATAATTAAAACTCATATTTCTATTTCCTCATCAATTCCCGATATATTCACTTTTAAACGGTTCCTTTTGCAGGAGACGAACAAGGTTGTTAGTAATATAATTAATGTAATGTTTTTAATAAGGATCATTGAATCTGTTTTTCGGTTATGCATCGGGACTGTTTTTGTCTTTACAAATTTTATTATTGTCGAGTCCGGTGTAAGAGGGCGCAAAGTGAAATTTTTGTTTAAAAAAGTTCATGCTCGTTTCATTTCTGCCATTACTTGAAGAGTTAGATAGAAAAATTATCCCGAAGGTTTCTTTTTGCGAAGGTAAACTGTTTCTCCTATCCGGGGCTCTTCTCCGGGTTTCATGCGATTTCTCCTAAGCAGTGGTTTGAGTTTTATTCCATATAATTGTGCAATATAGTGCATTGTTTCACCATCTTCAACTATATGTGTATTATGTTTTTTAGGTGCTCTGCGCTTTTTTGATTCAATGTATATTATTTCATTTGGCTGTGGAACATAACCTGCAGG
>CAYTDH010000284.1:0-6374 GCA_964436325.1 uncultured Tangfeifania sp. | reverse complement strand
TTCTATAAAATAGCAATTAACCCCTTTCTGAACAGAATCTAATTCAGATCATTTAATTCACAGCCATACAGTCTAAGATCATCAATAAGGCATTCCAGGGTATCCCCTACTGAATTATGTTCACTTGTAAAGGTAAATTCAATACGGTTAACCCTGTCAGAGACATCAGGCCATGTTATTCCTGCCTGCCCTGCAGCTGAACTCTCTGAAACATTAAGGGAATCAGTATCAATCCTTACCCTCTCCCAGTCTGAAGGTATATCCAGCTCCCATCTGAAATGATTCTCCTCACCTGAGAGTGTGTCAAGACGCAATGTCTCAAGAGATATGCTCCCCTCAGTTGGTACTGCTGAGAAAAGATAGATTTTCAATACTCTGAATACTTCTCTCTTATCTTGATATCTGAACCCCTATTCTAAACACACATCTTGAGTCTCTGCTGTCAACAAATCCGAATATATTTCCATATAATATAGATGCATATATACCAATTAGTCTTGCTCCGTCTGCAACATGTATCTCATAACCTGTTTTAAGAGTAAGTGTATTTACATGGTTTATAACAGGGTAAGAGATGGTATCTTCAACAATACCCATATCACTGCTTTTATGAACCTCACCGGACTCATCCTCCCATCCCTGAAAGACATACCTGTCAAATACAGATATGTATACCCGTGTCTTTTTAAAACTCTTTGTCACTTCTGCACCAAGTGAGATCCCGTTTGAATACCCAGGCGTCAGATTCAGGAGTTCAGGTGTATTCTTGGAATAGAGATAGAACTGGTATTCTCCCATTATTTCAGCAGAGACTGAGGAGATATCCCAGTTTTTAGATGCACTGATCACAGCTGAGTTGAGCATGCACCTCCTGTAAGAACCGTCATATATACCTTGATACTGGTTCTCCAGATCCTCTCTTATGCCCATTGTAGGGTGTGCACTCTCGTGTTCCAGCCCCAGACCAATTGATAGTCCCTTCTTTTTTAGAAAACCTTCTCTGAATCTATATTCCATATACAGAAACCCTCTCCAGTTGTGGTTTGGCAGCCACCCCTGGTTGAAAGTCTCCTCATTTCTTACCACTACCATTCCACCGGCTCTGAACCCTTTAATTTTAAGAACATCCCCGAGTTTTACCTGCCCGGTTCCGCACCATGATATCCCTGAGGATACAAAATCAGGATCAGCCTTTACCCTGGTCTCTTTTGATTGCAGAGAGTAGTTAAAAAGGAAAATTATTATTATTGGAAATAGAGTCTTCATTTATATCTGAACCTCACACTCTTATCCTTCTGGATAGATCCCGGATTTTTTCTTGCCCGCAAAGGGCAGCAGAGCTTTATTTACTTAAAATATACCTGTTTTGTACAAACAATACAAATGTATAAAGAATGTAGAAAGGGCCTGTCCCCTTTTGCCCTAGAATACAAGGGGTACAAGGGGCCTGTCCCCCTTTCTACCCCCTTTCTACCCTTTCTACCCTTTCTATACATTTAAATTTGGATGCATTTGTTGCTATGCCAAATAATGTACATGGAATGTTTGTTATTTATAAACCGATCGGAATTGCCAACGTAGAGACAAGGCATGCCTTGTCTCTACAACCGTTGAAAAAAACAAACCAATCACAAACATTTAAAAAAGGTTTTATAAATCAGGGAAAAACACCGCCTGAAAAAAAATACGGGAAATACGGGAATACGGGGGCCTATTATTATTAATAATTAAGGAGTATATACTAAATAAAGACAAATAACGCAGAAAGTGTGCTTTTCGAAATAGCTTCCACACAAGGCGGATATTTCACCGCTAAAATTATTTTATAATTTTCTTCACATTTCTTCAGGATTTTATTATATTTATTGTAGAGTTGAGTTGTATATATTATAAAATAAGGTATAATGGATTTAACATCCAAATACTGGAAAACATGAAATATCGCGGGATTATACTAAGGAAGTAGGCGGAGGTACCGCCGAGTGAGGCCTGGTTCATTTTTCAAATGGGGATTTTAGGGGTTTTTAGTTAAAAATTGTAAACAAAAATATATCAGGAAAATTTATTGAAAAACAGGTAATATGATAATTGCAGATATTAGGAAAAAATATACGCAATGCGTATATTCAAAAGTTGTGCGTAATGCCATGCGAAAGAAATGCTGAAATAAAAAAGGAGAAAAGATTATGAAGGTAGGAATTATACGGTGTCAACAAACTGAGGATATGTGCCCTGGAAATACTGATTTTGCAGTTGCTTCCAAAGGGAAAATGGCATTTGAAGAAACAGGACCAGTAGAAATTATAGGTTTTGTTTCATGTGGAGGTTGCCCGGGAAAAAGAGCAATTGCAAGAGCAAAACTTATGGTAGATCGTGGAGCAGAGGCCATTGTGTTTGCGTCATGTATAAGTAAGGGTAATCCTATTGGTTATCCATGTCCTCATTATGCAAATATGAGAGATGCTGTTATAAAAAAAGTCGGAGCGGATATCAAGATTATCGAATGGACACATTGAATATAAGGAATAAATGATGAATAATATTATTGAAGCTGAAAGCCTAACAAAGATATATGAAATTTTTACAGCTGTTGATAATATCTCCTTTCATGTTAAAAAAGGCGAATTTTTTGGCTTTCTTGGTCCAAATGGAGCCGGGAAAACAACTACAATTAATATGCTGGTTGGTATGGCTAAAATCACTGATGGTAAAATATTCTATAATGGTGATGACTTAACTAAAAACATTAAAAAAGCTCAAAAGCTTATTGGAATAGTTGCTGATGAAAGTAATCTTTATGAGGAAATGAGCGGATTTGATAACCTTTGTTTTTGCGGCTCGCTTTATGGTCTATCCAAAAAATCAAGAGAAAGAAAATCTTCTGAATTGATTGAAATGTTTGGATTATCCCAGGCCGCTAACAAGAAATTCAAAGCATATTCTAAAGGAATGAAACGAAAATTAACAATTGCAGCTGCAATTATTCATGAACCTGAGATATTATTTATGGATGAACCGACAACCGGCATTGATGTTGCAAGTGTCAGGCAAATTCGTAATATGATTAAAGAACTTCATAAAAATGGTACGACTATTTTTTTAACAACACATTATATTGAAGAAGCTGAAAGACTGTGCGAAAGAGTTGCTTTTATTAATAAAGGCAAAATTATAAAAACTGATACTTGTTATCTCAACAATTCTCATCACCTGTAATGAAAGAAAAACAGGGACCCAAAATCAGATCCCTGTAAATCTTTAAAAGAATTAAAGTATCTTTTTAGACATTTTTTTCAAACATTCTCATCACCTCAAAGTTCCTTTGAAGCAGCCATGACCTCCTCTTCAGTAATAATATCTTTTTTCAAAGAAACACCCAGAGCCAGAGACTTATCAACCAGTTTGCCGATTTTTCTCACAATGCCTTCAGAAAGGCTGTGAATTGTTTTACAGGCATTTTCACTGAAAATATTTTTTACAGCACCTGCAGACATCATCTGGTGTTCAATAAGTTTAGATACCTCTGAAGGGTTGAGAGAATTCATATGAAATTTCATATTGATTCTTTGATTAAAGGATTCCAGATAATTGCGTGCCAGTCGGTCATTCAGGTGACTTTGTGCAACCAGAATAAAGAGAGCCGGATCCAGTGAATCCATGTTGAAATTTGAAATAATCTGCAGTTCAAAAAAATTCTCATTCTTCAAAAGATGTGCCTCGTCAATGATGATGACGGGAATTTTGTTAAGCTGAATCGTATAATGTAAAATTCTATCCTGGATAGATTTAAAAAGAATTGATTTTGCCCCGCAGGGTTCACCCTTCAACGCATCATTAATTTGCTTGTAAAAATCGCCAATAGCTACAGTTGCCAGCGGCAGATACAGCGGAAAAAAACGATCTTTGTTAAGACCTGCAACAAAATTTCTGATAGCAGTAGTTTTGCCACTGCCGGGTTCTCCGGTGATGAGCATAATTCCCCGCTGTTTTTTCATGTACTTAAGACGGCCTGCAAGCTCAGAGAAGTCAGCGGACTTAAACATCTTTTCTGGTTCAATATCTTTTGGAAAAGGTTCTCTGGTCATTCCATAGTATGCCTTATACATTGTCATCCTCCATGTTGTATGCAATTCGTGATTCACAATTGTAATGTTTATCCAGCTTTGTCAAAACTGAAACCTGGTTATTGTCTTCAAATATACGAAGGTCATGCGGATTGTCCAGAGGGTACCGTATCTCAATTTTTTTCCCCATATACTTTGAGGGCACTTCATACAGGCATTTATCTACCGTAACTGTTGAATCATTTTTAACCTTGCGGTATATCGTATGATGAAAATAATGATCTGCCTCAGCAGGGACAATAGTTTTAATCGATACATTGGGAATATCTGCCAGATAACGATCCATCGGACTGTCATTAATGCTTTTATGAATGTTAAGATTATATTCATTCACAAGCCATCGGGAAAAGGCCGTATTCAATTCTTCAAGAGAAAATTTTTTATTTTCAATATAAAGATGAGGGATAAACATATCTCTTACCGTCCGATAGAAGCGCTCGATTTTTCCCCTGCTTGGGCTGTCATAGGGCTGCGAGTGAATTAAAGCTGTGCCCAGTTTTGCACAAACCATGTGGATGTATCCTGAAGAAAAAACCTTGCCGTTATCACAGTAGAACCGCTGAGGGATTCCGTATGTCAGAACCGCCTGCTTCAGGGTCTTTTGCAGGGAGAGTGAATGCTCTGACAGGAAAAATTGTGCACCGGTGATTAACCGTGAATAATCGTCTATTATGGCACAGAGGAATGTCTTGAGCTTTTTTTTGCCCTCTGTAACATAGGGGCCATGCATGAAATCAGCAGTCCAGAGGACATTAATGTGCGGGGCTTCAAAAGCTTTTCGTGGTTTTTTTACCTGGGACTCAAAGGAAATATTATTGGCTTTGAGAAAATTTCTGAGTGTCACCTCAGTGAAACGTTCTTCTTCAATGATTCCCTCTGTGAGCAGATACCGGTACAGGTTACTGATGGTTTTAAAATCATATACTTTGCATAAATTACTGATAGCCTCTCCGAGCGGTTCAGAAATCTTTCGGGATTTTCCACAATCAATTCTTTGTGACGGTTTCAATCCCTCATAACCTTCTTTGCGATACACATGCAGCCACTTTTTAAAAGTACGTGCGTTAAATGTAACTCTGTCAATCTTTCCCGGCATATCATATTCCCTGGCAGCTGCACGTTCAAAGTACTGTTTCTGATTTATGCTGCTGTCATTGATGACCGGTGCAATAATGCCGTATTTAAATATGGCTATTTTATCATCTTCAGTCATAGGTGTATCCTCCTAAAAATATATTTTCAAAATAAATATACCTTGAGGAGAGCTCTCTATCATCCAGGAGAGTGTGTATGACGTTTATAATTTTTGTTTTCATTATCTCTGGTTGATCAGGGACACAGAGTTATGTAATTTCATTACATGAAATCTTCACAAAGATAGTTTATCTGCAAAATTGTGATGCTGTTCCAAAGAGAAACCGGGCATTTTTGGGGTATGATCCCTGCATCTTATAGTACAGGACAGACAGGTGGTATGCACCCCTGGCAGGGTGTTCATTTTCAGGTGTTGGATATCTTAACAGATACATAATTGTTTCGTTCAATGTGTATGTATGAAAATCTGGAGGAGCACGTTCATCATTGTCTAATTTCTTGAAAAAGAGAATCAGCTTTATTCTGGACTGCTTTATTATTTGAAGCAGATGCAGGATCATTTGTTCTGAAAGGAAGATATCATCAGGGGTTATTGAATCTATTTTTTCAATAGTTTGCTCAACAGAGTCTTCTTCTGTCAACCATTGTAAAATAAGCATCATAAGGTCTATTGATATTCTACTGTATGGAATCAGGGTGTCTGGAAGCAAAGAAAAAGTTCTGTGTTTATGTTTGGGTTTATTGATCTGTTTGCACAGGTATCTGGCAACTGGTATCAACAAAATTATTATTGTACAGCTTCGAAAATCTATTTCGATTGCCCATCGGTAATAAAAGCCGATTCTTACCGCACAGTGCTTTCCACCGCAGAGAGGGCATTCATCGGAAAAATCCAAAAAAGTAAAATTTCCTGCTTGAACTTTTTTGCTGTAGTCCGATAATGAGAGTGATATCTTAAATGGTATCTGAAAAATCTGCCTCCTTGGAATGTTTAGCAGTACTACTAAATTTTCGGGCAGATTTTTTTATGTCTTCACAATTTTTTAATTAAGGATCTGATAATTTTTGATTTTTACATGTGATTTGATTGGAATGGATGCAGTAATTATTGAATTGGGCTGGGTTTTGCGGGGTTTAATTGTTTAATATAACAAT
>CAYTDH010000283.1:0-6376 GCA_964436325.1 uncultured Tangfeifania sp. | reverse complement strand
TCCACCGACTTTGTCAGGACCTGCCGGACGCTGACAAGTCTCCTTCGGTTGAATTTCTTTTTTCTGCGAGCTTTTTCCATGTAAGATTTGTCATAGAATTTTGTCTTCGCTTCATTTTTTCAGTCTCTTATCTCACAATCCTGATACTCCAAACACATGATCTGTTTACCGCTTTGCGCACCTTTGTGCATCCTTCGTGCACCTTTGTGGTTTCCATCCTTGCCCCTCAAACTCTAAACTCTTAAACTTTAAACCCTAAAACCTCTAAACCATTAAACTCCTAAACCAACCAGGTATGACTCCTGCCGGAGTCAAGGGAACCTGACCTTGTCATTTCTACAAACATGTGACCCCTCCGGGGTCTTTTGCTTAAATGACAATAGTTTAGTGAAAATTGCATCTTCATTATCTGTATCCGCATGTGTTACAATCCGTGTTCATCTGTGTTCATCTGTGGATAATTTCGCTTCATCAAAATCTGTGTCTCAGCGATTAAGTTTGTTTGCTCGCTAAGGCGCGAAGGCGCAGAGAGGGAGATTGTCATTCGTAATTCGTAATTCTCTTCGCATTTCATCCTCCTTTGCCGCCAGGAAACAACCTCTTCTTCTTTGTGTCTTAGCGTCTTTGTGTTCAATATCCATTTGCCGTCAGGCAAATCATCTATTCTTCTTTGTGCCTTTGCGCCTTAGTGTTCGATCTCCATTTGCCGCCAGGCAAATCCATTCGTGATTATTCGTGAAATTCGTGGCCAAGCCAATTTGCCGTCAGGCAAATCATCTATTTTTCTTTGTGCCTTAGCGCCTTTGTGTTCGACACCAATTTGCCGCCAGGCAAATCATCATAATTTAGCGGCAACTGCACCCCGCTAATAGTACACTGGCCTGCCGGTCTGAATGAAAAAGCAGGCACCATCAATCATGGGGCCGGACACGTTATCGATATTCTGCCGACCGGACCGAAACAAAAAACCTTGCCGGTCAGTATCCCGGGAAAGTTAAAGAACTCGAACAGGAATGGAAGAGGTATTATGACCGTTTGAACAAATAACTCCAAAAGAATTGAATAACCATGAAACTTAGACTAATAAGTTTATCTTTACCGTTGAATGTGCGACACAAGTTTTACCAATAAAATTTGGCCAATAAAATCCGCGGTGTGTACTTTTATATTTAATGCTATGAGTAGAAAATCGTTTTTTTTGTCCATCTTTCTCCTGCAAAGCTTTTTCTTGAGTGCTGGTGATCCGGAATTACGAATTAAAGGAAATATCCCAGTAATTGATCTGGATGGAAACAGGCATTTATTTGCCCCTGAGGAGGGATTGTGGTCGGTGGCGACCAGTTGGAAAAACGGATGGCCGGCTTCATGGAAGCACGCGAATCCCCAAAAGCATGAAGCTTTCGGAGAGTGGCAGGTATTTTATGGAGAGATGGAATTGCCGCAAGGCCTGTTGAAATTGCAGGATGCCTACTTTAAAGAAAAAAACCGGATTAAATGCGTGAGGCGTTTCGAGTGGCAGGGAAAAGAACCCCTGGATAGTCTTACCCTTTCTGTACGATGGCAGGTTAATGCCCGATTGCCGAAAGCTTTCCTCCCCGGAATAATCTATTATGGTAATCCTTCGGGCGAGAAGAACGGAATAAATAAGGTTCCGGTTTTTCATGGGGCCCCCGGCGAGAAAGCGATTTTTGAAGAACACCGCTATCCAATGCCCTTTGCCTGTTTTGAATGGAATGAGAACAATGATTTTTACGGAGCAGCACTACATACCAAACCAAGCCCGGTTTATGGGGGTAACCATTACGACCAGTGGTGGTCGCTTGGGGTGCAGTCATTCGAAAAGGTTTCTGAACTGGTCCTTTTATCAGGGCCAATTACCTATAACAATAAACCGAGCGTTGCCAAAGCGTTGCAACAAAAGGAGCTGCCGTATGGTGAAACATGGATGAAACTCGACCCCGGCGATGTGGTTGAAAAAACGTTTTACCTGGAAGGGTTTACCATTCAGGAAAAGGGGACGGGATTTCAGAGGCCAGTATATACCTCCATGGATATATTGCAACCCTATTCTTTTAAGGAATTCCCTGCTTTCGAAAATATTATCCGGTCGAAATACCGTTATGCCAAATCACGATACATGGAAGGCAACGGTTTTGCTGGTTTTAATATGTACCAGGCAGGCATTACTCCTCAAATTGTGCTGGGCTGGGCCGGCCAGTCGGAGGCACCGGTTTATGCATTACAGGTTTTACAAAGTAAGTTAAATGATCCCGGGATTTTGGAAATGGTTCAAAAATCCATGGACCATATTTGTACCTCTCCATTGACAGAGAACGGATTTATGATAAATTTTAACACGGAGAATAAAAAGTGGAGCAGGAACGACCCGGTTTCGGAAGGACAGGCCATGAACAGCATCGCCCAGGCCATAAGGGTTGGCAGGAAAAACGATAAAACAGCTACCAAAAAGTGGGAGCTCTTCTTTAAGGAAGCGTGTGATATTCACCTGGAAAGGATGAGTGCTGAAAACTGGAAGCCCCGGAATACGGCAGAAGCCTTTTATATCGCTCCTTTTATTGAAGCTTATGAGTTGTTTGGAGAGAAAAAGTACAAAGAACTGGCTTTAAAAATTGCCGATTATTATGCAAACCGCCATTTTGATATGGAAGAACCCTACTGGGGAGGAACTCTGGATGCAACCTGTGAAGACAAAGAAGGAGCCTGGGGGGCATTCCAGGGGTTTATGGCGGCCTATGAGAGCACCAAAGAAGAGAAATACCTGAAATATGCCAAACATGCAGGTGATGTGGTCCTCAGTTATACCGTGATCTGGGATATCCCGTTGCCGGCAGGCCGTTTATCAGACCATGCGTTTAAAACACGGGGATGGACCGGTGTGTCTCCCCAAAACCAACACCTGGATGTTTATGGTGTGGTTATTGCCCCGATGGTTTATAAGCTTGGACAATATACCAATAATAATGATCTGAAGAGCCTGGCAGTTGTTATGTACCGGAGTTGCGGTCAATTGATCGATCCTTTTGGCTCTCAGGGAGAACAAATACAACAGACCAATTTTGCCCAGCGCGGAGAGATGAATAATGTCTATAAATTAAGAGGGGGGTATTCGGAGGACTGGACTGTTTTTTGGATTACTGCCCATTTTTTGCATGCAGCCGCTCAGTTTTTGGAAATGGGTGTGGATTTGGATGAATTGTAGGGAAAAAGATTTCCCGGCAAAAGATTGCCTGGCTTTTTCGGAGGGCTGTTGAGGCTTTTTTTTTGAGTTTTTGACTCTTCAAGGGTTTCTGGTGCCGGAGAACGAAGGGTTTCTGTTCGATTTGAGAAATGTCGGATTTGGGAAACTCCGACTATCGCCGGGACTTCGACTTCCGGGACTTCGACTTTCCTAAGTCAAAGTTTTCAGTACTCCCACCTCCCACACGGACTTAGGAAAATCCGTGTCCCGAAAAATTTTCCGGCAGAAAATGCGAAAAAAATGCCTTTTTTTAATCCTGACTATTATTTTTACGGTTAAAATGAAACAACTATTTTAAACCTTATAGCTACATGTCAACAATTTCCCGTTTAGTCCTTTTGTTCGTCCTGGCGGGTTTGATTTCCTGCCAGAAAAGAACAGCAGAAATTTATGTCTCCCCGGACGGAGATGATGCCAGGGATGGTTCCAAAGAACAGCCTGTCCAGTCACTGTCACAAGCCCGGAAACTTGCCGCACAATATGCCGGAAATTCTCCGGTGAATGTGATTCTGGAGGATGGTACGTATTATTTATCTGAAACCCTGGTGTTTAAACCCGGAGATTCCGGAACGGAAAAATATCCTGTAACCTGGCAGGCAGCCAATGAGGGGAAAGCTGTCATTAGTGGCGGAAAATTGCTCCACCCCGATTGGGAACCTTATCGCGACGGGATTTACAGGGCAGAAATTTCAGGTGGTTTGAACATCGACCAGCTTTATATAAACGGGCAGCGCCGTCGCATGGCGCGGTTTCCCAATGCAGTGGAAGGGAAAAATGTTTTTGATGCCTGGGAGCTCATTCACACCCGCGAACCCGATCCGGAAAACGATCCGCTCGATCCGGATCGCATTGCTTCGTGGAATAACCCCGAAGGAGCCTATATTCATGCAATGCATACGGCCCTTTGGGGTGATATGCACTGGCGGGTAACCGGTAGAAATGCCGATGGTTCGCTCCGGATGGAAGGCGGCTGGCAAAACAACCGGCCTTCCCCCATGCATCCCCGGTACCGTATGGTGGAGAATGTTTTTGAGGAGCTGGATGTTCCGGGTGAATGGTACTTCGATGAAGAGAATGAAATGCTTTACCTTTTTCCCTTACCCGGAACAGACATCGCTTCAGCAAAGGTAGAAATTGTGAGGTTAAAACACTTGATTGAATTCAGGGGAACAAAAGATAATCCCGTTCGGTTTGTGCATTTAAAAGGGTTGGTTTTTAAACATGCCGCACGCAGTTTTATGGAGAACAGGGAACAGTTGCTGCGCAGTGACTGGACCGTTTACCGCGGAGGTGCATTGGTGTATGACGGCGCTACCGATTGCATGGTGTCAGGTTGTGAGTTCGACCAGTTGGGGGGCAACAGCATATTCGTGAACAACTACAACCGGCGCCTCACATTTCAATCATGTTACATCCATCATGGTGGCGCCAATGGCATTGCCTTCGTGGGCGATCCGGAGATGGTCCGCAGCCCGCTTTTCCGTTATGGCGACCAGGATTTTGAGAAAATAGACCGCACCCCCGGCCCCAAAGGCGACAATTATCCCTCCGATTGTTTGGTTGAAGACTGCCTGATAACTATGACAGGCCGCGATGAAAAACAGACATCGCCCGTCCAGATTTCCATGTCGCACAAAATAACCGTGCGACATTGCTCTATATATGATGTGCCACGGGCAGGCATCAACATCAGCGAAGGAACATTTGGCGGTCATGTAATCGAAAACTGTGACGTATTCAATACCGTGCTGGAAACGGGCGACCACGGCAGTTTTAACTCATGGGGGCGCGATCGTTTCTGGACGCCCAATATCCTGGAGACCGCCGTTGAAATGGCAGAGGACCCTGACCTATACAAACTGGATATGCTTGAGCCAAATATTATCCGTAACAGCCGCTGGCGTTGCGATCATGGCTGGGATATCGACCTCGATGACGGCTCTTCCTGGTATCGTATTTACAATAATGTTCTCCTCAATGGAGGGCTGAAAATGCGTGAAGGCTTTGACCGCCATGCAACCAACAATATCATTATCAACAATAACCTCCATCCGCATGTGTGGTACCCCGAAAGTGGCGATGTTTTCAAACACAACATTGTGTTTGGCGCCTACCGGCCGGCAGGCATGCAACGTGGGCTGGCACCCACAGGTAAATGGGGCAAAGAACTGGACTATAACCTGTTTGCCACCAACCGTGAAGATATGGAAAAGTATATGCAAAACGGCTGTGACAGCAACTCGGTGGTTGGGGATCCGCTATTTATCAATCCTGCTGAAGGCAATTTCAGGGTGAAAGAAAACTCCCCGGCACTGGAAATCGATTTTCAAAACTTTCCCATGGACCAGTTTGGTGTGGTCTCCAAAAAGTTGAGAGCAATGGCCAAAACTCCCGATTTTCCAAGATTTCTTAATTCTGCCGGTATGGCTACCGGAAAAGTATATACCTGGCTGGGAGGTGATGTGAAAAACATTGAAACAATAGGGGAGCAGTCAGCCAACGGGCTTTCGTCCATAAGCGGTGTGCTTATTCTTAAAGTGCCGGCCAAATCAGCCCTGTCAGATTTTGGTTTTGTGAAAAGCGATGTTATTGTTGCGGCCGATGGAACGAATGTTAAAACGTTTGAACAACTACTCAGCCTGCTCGAAGCGAATGGCGAAAAGAAAAAAGTTGAGCTGGGTGTTATACGCGACCAGAGAATGCGGGAGATTATTATTGAATTGTAAGAATTTGGTTTTTTTTAGGATGATTTGCCTGGCGGCAAATAGGGGTTAAACACTAAGGCGCTAAGGCACAAAGAAGAAGATATTATTTGCCTGGCGGCAAATTGGTTTAGCCACGGATTTCACGAAAAAACACGAATGGATTTGCCTGGCGGCAAATGGATATTGAACACAAAGGCGCTAAGACACAAAGAAGAAGAGGTTATTTGCCTTGCGGCAAAGGAGGGTGAACCGGGAAGAGAATTACGAATGACGAATGACAATCTCCCTCTCTGCGTCTTCGCGCCTTTGCGAGAGGTCACCCAAAATTTTTTAGGCATAATGAGAATAATGACAATAGCAGTAACTGTCATTTCGACGACGCAGGAGGAGAAATCTGTTGAGATTTGGAGAG
>CAYTDH010000282.1:0-6384 GCA_964436325.1 uncultured Tangfeifania sp. | reverse complement strand
CAACGTTTGGCGGTATGAAACGTTGGGGATTTCGGAGCTACTTCACTATCAAGGTACAATGACCTTTGATGCGAGAACTGAAGTGAGAATAACCACTGTGCCCCCAATGTTTTATGACCGCGTGTTAGCTGCTGGTGTTCATTCATTATCAGTATTTTATAATCACAAACTCGCCCAAACGAAGCACTGCTATTCCCGAAAAAAATAGTTTTTTGGGTCGGCAAAAAAAGCGTTGGTGAAAGACATACTCTTTGACAAGTTTTGGTCGTGCGGTTGGCTTTTGTGCGACTTGGCAATGTGTATGACTTTAGGGTGGGCTTCATTTAGTTTTTTACAATTATTACTTCTGCTTCTCTTATTAACTCTTTTCCATGAATGTAGCCATTCCTAACGATTTCAATTATTGTGTCATTTTTCAGATTAGAATCAGGTTCCGTATCAATCACTTTGCAAAAACCAATAATTAAACGATTGTCTGGAAACTCCAATTTTGTTATTCCATGTTTTTGTAGTAGCCTGTGCAGTTTTTTTGAAACGCTTGAAAAACGTTTTATTATTTTTTGAGTTTCATCAGAATTATTTAGACCTCTTTCTGATATTGCTTCTTCTGATTTTTCGAAAGTATCTATGACTTCAATAATGCCAATTATTAGGCTTAAAAATTCATCTTTTTTCTCAAGATTTGTTTTTTCTACTAAGTTGTTAAGTTGTTGTATTTCTTTCAGGTTAGCTGTTAAAACTAATTCCTGTTCTGAAAGTAAGTTGTCAATATTTTTATTCATATGTTTATCACTTTAATGAATCAAATGCATCTGCATTGATATTATTTAAATCAACGTTTTCTGGCTCAGGTGCAGTTTTAATCAGTTTCGGACGTTTTGCTTTAATCTTACTTGGAAACATATAGTCTGCAATCAGCCTTTTTGAAGGATATAATAATTGCTTCTCTGCTAATTGTATTTCCTGTAAAGAATAGTTGCGGCTTTTCATCGCAAACATTTTACCTTTAATTATTTCACTTTTTGTTGCGTTTTGAGGCACTTCTAAAACTCTATATGGATTCTTCATTTTTATTCAATTTAATTAAAATGGTAAATCTAAACCTAAACTTGTTCTCAATGCTGCTAATGGGTCAGTTGCTCTTGACGCACCTCCTAAACTTCCTAAATAGTCAAGGGCTTTCTTTAATTTTTCACCTTGTGAACTCAAGTTTATCCCTGAAGTAATAGCAATACGAGCATCTGCAGGTAATTGATTAAGAATTTCTGTTTTTGCTTCAGATAATTCACTTGCATTATTCCTAAAGGTAATGCTTCTATTTTGCTTGATGCTATCTAAAATTGAGTATATCTCATAAGAATTACGTGAATTGTCATTCAGCACATCCATTAAATTCATTCTAATAAGAGTAATAATATTTGTACAAACCCTAGAGTCATTCGGTAATGTAAGATATGCTTCTTTCATTATCTTCAAACCCTTAAAGGTTGTCATTTTATTCGCATTTATTCTGCTAACACATAGGTTTGACGCATAGTGTGCATAAAGAAATTTTAGCTTATCTTTTGATTGACTTATCTTAATTGATGACTGAATTATTTCCAATAAGCTCTCACTCTCAGGATTATCTTTGCTAGCCTGTGTCAGGCTTTCAATAAGGCTAATTTCAAGAGATTCATTGATTGAGTTGTATTGCCTAATTAAGCGCAAGTTACTTTGTGAAGTGTTTCTTTGGAACGAAGACTTATTAACATTTTTAATACTATTTATTATGCTATCAGCGAGTTGTTTTGCATTACCAAACTCTTGAATCTTTTTATTGTACCCCTTGATATTATATAACTCACCTATTTTTAAAGCCTCTTCGTTTTCATATTCATTGTAATCATTCTCTAATTCTTTTAATATGGGACTATAAAGGTTGTATTTTTTAGCAAAGTATGGTGTTGCAAAGAAAATCTCATTCGGTATTATTTCAATTATTTTGTCAAGTGCAAACTTTTCAGAATCATAAAATTCATGTATGTCATGAATTAGCTTTCCATTTATATCTTGTTCATTCAATAATGCTTCAAATTGGCTAATCAAAAAACGTTGAGATTCACCAATTGAAATATTTGAATCAGTTACTTCATCGTAGTTTACGTTTTCTGGAAGTTTTGAGTGTAATTCATATGAAGAACCTATTGAATCTGACAGACTGAATGTATATTCATCATCCCAAACAGTTTCTTCCAAGGAGTATAATATAACATTATCAGAATATGCACTTGTAAGAAATATTGATATTAAAAGTTTATAATTCTTTTCGGTCAGCTTATTCACTTTTAGGTAATTTAAACAAGCATTACCAAGATTTTTTAATAATGGTGATGAAGAATGAAAATTTGGATATTTAATAATCAAATTAATAAGATTAGCATATTCTTCATTGTCGATGAAGTTTTGCGTAATACGATTAAATATACTTGGTCTTATTGCTTCAAGGTTTTTTTTAACTTCTGGTATAATTTGACCTAACTCAGTTGCTTTCTCTGGTATCGAATTATAAAAGTCCAGTGCTTTTTTTGAAGACAAGCTGCCTTTATTTATTTGGCTAACTTTTTCATTTATTTTTTCAATTTCAGCGTTGGCAGACTTTATTTTTTCAGATAAACATATTTGCAAAAGCTCTTTCACTTCTATTTTTCGTTTCTCAAGATTCTTTTCAATAATTTCTTCTGCTTGACTAAACTTTTGTTTCTTTAGTAAAGTAATTGCATATCTATAGTAAAAGTCTGTTTGAAATTTCTTATCCGCTTTTGAAATAAGAGTAAGGTTGTTTTTAGAAATCCCTTCGTTGATTTTTAATTTGCAAATTTCAATACGAACTACAAGATTATGGTAGTGTTTGCCATGGCTTGTTTCATTGAATTTCAATGCGTTTGAATATTTTTCTTTTGCCGAAAGGATTTCACTATTTTTTTCATCGTTTAAACCAAGATTGTAGTAAATGTTTGAAATCTTAGCATTATGAAGACTAATTAACTTTTTGAAATCTTTTGAATTTTCAAAACCAGATTGGTTGATATATTCCAAATTGTTCTTGTATAAACGTATTGATTCTAAGCTGATAAAATCAGAAATATTGTCAAACTGAATTTGAGCAATTTCGTAAAACGCATTCGATGAAACTTCAGAATAGCTTTGTTTGTCGGAATTTGATTCTAATAATCCTTGAGATTCTATTACTTTGTTAAAAAAGGAAATTGCTTTCGTATGTTTATTTTGCTTCAACAAAATCTCGCCTTGCTGAAAGAAACAGCTTGCATACCTGGCAATAGCTAAAGGATGTTTTTTTGAAATGGATAAGAATACTTCTTGGGCTTCATCAAACCTTTTTTTGTTTTGTAAGTTAACGGCCTTTTTAAATTTTGTGTCTGTTGAATTTACGTAAATAACAATCCCAATAATTGCTATTACGGCTATAATAATTATGGCTTCCATATTAATCGTTTAATTTAATTATTAAGATGTCGCCTGGATGAATTAACTCACCTGAGGTTAAGTTGTTATCTTTCTCAATTCTCGTATACTCTTGCCAATCATTATAAAATATGTAAGCAAGTTTAGACAAGTTATCTCCATTTTTAACAACATACTTGTAAGCTGTACTTTGCTTATTCAAGTTAGTTGCTTGCAATTCCTTAATCTTTTGCTCTTGATTTAAAATCTCTTTTTTCAAGACATTAATAGTGGAATCTTGATTATTTGTTACTGGAGTAGAAACAATTGTTTTTTGTCTAGCTGATAAAATAAAAACAACTGCAACAATAAAAATCAAAAACAATGCGACCACCGAAATATTTCTTTGTTTTCGAATAGTTGTTTTATGAGTCTTGTTTGTCTTTTCAAGTACCATATAACCCTTAAGGTCTGAGTTGCATTGAGGACAAACAACAGGCTCACTCCTAAAATTGGGTAAGCCTGATTTATTACATACGGGACAATTCATACTATAAATATTTCATTGCGACAATTAAACTTTCATTAAGAATGGCATAACCTTCATCTCGTTTTCCTGATTGAAAACAACTTAAAACTTGGTCATGTTGACTTTTTAGGTATTGCGAATCTTGCTGTGCATTTGTTTCTCCTAAAGCACCAGTTCCATGTCCATTTAAAGCTTCATCTGCAGCGGATTTCAACCTAAATAGTGCGAATAAATCAGTATAATTATCAGTTAACTTATCGATTTGAGAAACTAAGTCAGATTTCTCAATGCCATTAGCACCGTCATATTCCTTTAATAATTCCACTAAATTTTTAACATCTGACTGGCGCATTATGCTATTATATTCATTGACAAGCATTATTGCACCACTAATGATATTTTCATCACGATTACCTTCTTTTTCTTCTTTGTCCTCTTTCAGAGCTTCATCGTAAGCATTCTTTATTTTAAAGTCGATTTCTGCCCACCTACTATCTGATGGATTTTCACCTATTTGCTCTGCGAGATTAATCATTTCTTTTTGCAGATTGAAATACTTATCCTGTGCTTGCCAGCTTGTTACGCCTCTTAAAACTTCATTTGTGTAATCTTGTATTGTCTGGAATGCTTTACTGTCTTTGTCGCCACGACCAATGATAATATCTTTTGATTGTTCTTTTTGCCCTTTTGGATATGCACGGATTACAAAGGTTTCATTTGCGTCCAGTTCTATATCAAACACAATTTCAGATTGAATTGGTAAATCTACATCGATAGAAAAATAACTGGTTGTCATTCTTTCTTTCTCATCACCCTCTACATCTGTAAATAAACTTACTTTAGCTATTTTTTGATTGTTAACCGTTGTTTTAAAAATCTCTGACTTGGATATTGGAAGTGGCATTTGTTTTTCAATTATTTTCCGATAATCTACACCGCCATCTTTTGTCTGAAACTCAATAAAATAATTGTGATTAGTACTGCATGAAATTTCATCAACAGTATTGGTTATTTCAATAGGTGCTTCATATTCATCACCAAGTCTATGTGATAAAATCCCTGCACCTTCTGCAACCGATAACATCGGTTTCTCTGAAATTTTTATCTTTTCAGAGCCATATTTTTCAGTAAGCATTTCTTTAACTAATGGAATGCAAGATGTTCCTCCGATTAATAATATGTTATCAATCATTGATATATCATAGCCAACTTCTTGAAATAACTCTTCAATTAAATCAATCGACTTTTGAACAAATGGCTTTATTGCTGCTTCAAATTCTTTCCTTGCTATTTGCACATCAATATCAATTAAATCTCCATTCTCATCTTCCAATATATTGTCAATGTAGATGTCTGCTGTTTGAGCAGAGCTTAATTGTTTCTTGGCTTCTTCGGTTTGAGAACGTAATTCACTTTCAAATAAATCCTTCTTCTTTTTAGGCAATTCTTCAATTAAGGATTCAATATTTGAAATATTATATTCTTCTTCGACCTTTTTATAGACTAGTTCTTGAAGTTTTTTATCAATATCATCTCCACCTAGCCATCTGTCTCCACCTGTTCCTGCTTCCATATATTGACCATCTACGATATTCAGTATTGATAAGTCAAAAGTACCTCCTCCAAAATCATAGATTAGCACCGTTTTAGAGTCACCTGTTTTTAGGTTGTCAACTCCATAAGCAATTGCCGCAGCTGTTGGCTCAGCTAATAACTTTTGAACTTTTAAGCCAGCTAACTGAACGGCAATTCTAGTTGCATTCTTTTGTTTTTCGGTAAAATATGCAGGTACAGTTACAACAGCATGAGTAACTTCGTCTCCAAGTTTTTCTTCTGCATCAGTCTTTAGCTTGCTTAAAATTTTGGCACTTATTTGTTCTGGTGAATACTGTTTCCCTCCAAGTAAAATTGCAACGGAATCCTCTGTTCCGCCTTGCATTTTTGTAATGCCATATCTATAGTATTTTTTGTTGGCAATCATGTCTTTAACCATTTTATCGTTAATTGCTCCACCCATAAGTCTTTTCACTGATAAAATGGTATTTTCTGGATTTCTTTTTAGTCCAGTACTATATGCAGTTTTGCCAACAAAAATTTCATCTTTAATTAAAGAAACACAAGAACGTACAAGTTCTTCATTTTCTTTACTTCTAATGATTTTCACTTCTGTGTCTTTAAAGGCAACAACAGAGTTTGTTGTTCCGAGGTCAATTCCGATTGCTTTTTTCATTTTTAAATATTTTAATTTCGTTATGTTACTTTGTGGGATGGAAAAATTGCACTCTTTTGCAAATTTCGGTTTGTGGGTCGGCTTGTGCGATTTGCAAATGTGTGCAATGTGCGTGGGCTTCCCCACTGTCCCGAAGGGCAGAAGCGGGCGGGCAAAAAACTAATTTTTTCTTGCACCAACC
>CAYTDH010000281.1:0-6385 GCA_964436325.1 uncultured Tangfeifania sp. | reverse complement strand
AGCAACTGGCCGTTCGGCAAATATAATTGATGTATCTATTGCAAATGCATACAATGGAATTGATTGTGGATCTACATGGAATGAAGGTGTCAATATAAAAAATGTTTATTTGTGTGCTTTGCGAAGAGGACTATACATAGATCGTCAATCAGATATTGGCCGCTATGAGAATATTCATATTCATTCTGTTGCATGGTGGGATGTATATTACCCCGAAAAAGTGCGTAAAGATGAAGAGAGCAAAGCATTGCGAACAAGCGTAAACGAATTTACAAAAGAAAATCTTGAAGGTTTTATAATAGGAAGATGTGATTGGGCTTATATGACAAACTGCTTTGTCATTTGGGCAAAAGTAGGGTTCCGTTTTATTGCTACTCCTGATCAACCAGACAGGTCAGGAAATATCCTTATCACCCAAAGTGGTTCCGATGATGGCCCATTGGCAGTTTTAGTTGAAAAGGTGCAACATCATGCCGGTATATCATTTTCTAACTGCCAGTTTATGGATGGAGTGCAAATAAATGAAAGCAATAGCGGACCTGTAAAATTTACTAATTGTGGATTTTGGTGGTATTCGGCTGAATTAAATGGTGCTCATATCCTAAACAAAGGAGACGGAGCGATATTAATAACAGCCTCCCATTTTAACAACAACAATGAAACTTTGCTTAATCCGCATGTGCCAGCAATTGATATGCGGTCTGGTAATTTACAAATTATGAACAGCAGGTTTCAGGAAATAGAAGGAACTAAAAACCCACATATTGTACTTGGAGAAAATGCGAACTCCTCTGTAATAATTGGAAACACAGTTGAAAGAGGAAATCTTCGTATTTTAAATCATTCAGATGCAAAAGTCCAGATAATGGGAAATATAATGGATTAAATTAAAGTAACCCTTTTAAAAATGAACGATGGAAAAAATTAAAATTCTATTTATAGTACTTTTTCATGTATCTGTATCTTTCACACTGCCGGCCCAGAAATTTCAACCGGTTGACTATGTGAATCCCCTGATGGGTACCGATTCTGAGTTCATCCTTTCCAACGGCAATACCTATCCGGCCATTGCACGGCCCTGGGGAATGAATTTCTGGACACCGCAAACCAACAAAATGGGGGATGGTTGGGTGTATGGCTACGATGACAACAAAATCCGCGGGTTCAGGCAAACGCACCAGCCCAGTCCGTGGATCAACGATTACGGACAGTTTTCACTATTTCCGATAACCGGAAAGCTGGAAATTAACGAAGATGAACGTGGAAGCTGGTTTTCGCACAAGGCCGAAACGGCCAGACCGCATTATTATAAAGTGTACCTCGCCGATTACGATGTGGTGACTGAAATCACACCCACCGAACGGGCGGCCATGTTTCGTTTTACTTTTCCTGAGAATGAAGAGTCTTATGTGCTGGTTGACGCTTTTGACCGCGGCTCGTATGTGAAACTGATTCCCTCTGAAAATAAAATCATCGGTTATACCACCCGCAACAGCGGCGGTGTGCCCGACAACTTTAAAAACTATTTTGTGGTCGTGTTCGACAAGCCGTTTGTGAAAAGCGAAGTTTGGAGCAAGGACAAAGTTGTGGAAGGCAAAACAGAACTGGAGGACAACCATGTGGGTGCGGCCATCCAGTTTAAAACCAGTAAGGGCGAAAAAATCCATGCCCGCGTAGCATCTTCGTTTATCAGCTACGAGCAGGCCGAGCGCAACCTGAAAGAGTTGGGCAACGACTCGTTTGATCAAGTGAAGGAGAAAGGCGCAGCCAGCTGGAACAAGGAACTGTCGCGCATTAAGGTTGAAGGCGGAACCGACGATCAAATTAAAACCTTCTACTCAGCTTTGTATCGGGTGTTGCTTTTCCCACGGAAGTTTTACGAGTATGACGAAAATGGCGACGTAGTACATTACAGCCCTTACAATGGCGAAGTACTGCCGGGGTATATGTTTACCGACAATGGCTTCTGGGATACCTTCCGGGCCGTTTTTCCTTTTTTCAATCTAATGTATCCATCGCTGAATGAAAAGATACAGGAAGGCCTCGTCAATGCCTATAAGGAAAGTGGGTTTTTGCCGGAATGGGCCAGCCCCGGCCACCGCGACTGCATGATTGGTTCAAATTCAGCCACCATTGTTGCCGATGCCTACCTGAAGGGATTGCGTGGCTACGACATTGAAACCCTGTGGGATGCGGTAGTGAAAAACACCACCCACGAAGGGCCGGTGAGTTCGGTGGGACGCTACGGCGTTGGCTATTACAATGAATTGGGGTACATCCCTTACGATGTAGGGGTGAATGAAAATGTGGCCCGGACACTGGAATATGCTTTTGCCGATTATTGTGTTTACCAACTCGGAAAAGCCCTGGGCAAACCGGAAAGCGAAATTGAAATTTTTGCCAAACGCTCGATGAACTACAAGAACGTGTTTGACAAGGAAAATAATCTGATGCGCGGACGTAACGAGGATGGTTCCTTCCAGTCCCCGTTCAGCCCGTTTAAGTGGGGCGATGCTTTTACGGAAGGCAACAGCTGGCATTACACCTGGTCGGTTTTCCACGATGTGCAGGGATTGATTGACCTGATGGGCGGGAAGCAGGAGTTTGTAACCATGCTGAACTCGGTATTTACTGTCCCTCCCATTTTTGATGAATCGTACTACGGACAGGTGATTCACGAAATCCGCGAGATGCAGATCATGAATATGGGAAACTATGCACACGGGAACCAACCCATTCAACACATGATTTACCTTTACAACTACGCGGGTCAGCCCTGGAAAACGCAGTACTGGCTGCGCGAAGTGATGGATCGCCTGTACACACCACAAGCCGACGGATACTGCGGCGATGAAGACAATGGACAAACATCGGCCTGGTATGTATTTACTGCCATGGGCTTTTACCCGGTAACCCCGGCAACCGACGAGTATGTCATTGGTGCGCCACTGTTTAAGAAGATTACCGTGGAGCTTGAAAATGGCAAGACCATTAGCATCGAAGCGCCCAAAAACGGGAAAGACAATCGCTATGTTCGCTCCATTGATTTGAACGGAAAGTTATACAGCAAAAACTACTTCAAGTACGATGAGTTGATGAAAGGCGCTACCATTAATTTCGATATGGATGATGAACCCAACAAAAAGAGGGGAGTAGAAAAGTCATCATTCCCTTATTCATTTTCAAATGAGCTTTAATTTTATTCAGAATATGTTACAATAGCAACACAAATAATGAAAAGGAGTTTCTTATTATTCGCTTTTTTATTAAATGCTTTTTTTCATGTTCAAAGCCAAAATGAAAATATTAATCACTTTAATGTTATAATTTTTTTGGCCGACGACTTGGGATATGGCGACCTTTCATGTCAGGGGCATGATTTAATTTCTACTCCAAATATCGATAACCTGGCTTCAGAAGGGATGCGTTTTACAAATTTTTATGCAGCAGGAACAGTATGTGCTCCCAGCAGAAGAGGCCTGTTAACCGGTCGTTATGCAGCACGAATTTTTGCCGATGAGAATGAGTTGCCCGGTAAAAATATGTCAGGTGAAGAAATTACGCTGGCTGAATTATTTAGAAATCATGAGTATAATACCGCGTGCATAGGTAAGTGGCATCTTGGTATGGCAAAAGGTTCCCATCCAAATGACCAGGGATTTGATTATTTCTATGGAACTTCTTCAAGTAATGACCATTTTCCCCGATATGACTTTAAACGCAGGCAAGATGGTTTTAAAGATGAAACAGCCCTGAAAAATTCTAAAAATGAAGATTTTAACGTACCCTTATACCAACAAAGGGATACTTTAGAAATACCGGCCATTCAGGAATTGTTTACGAAACGATACACAAATGAAGCCGTGAATTGGATAAAAACAAATAGAGATAATCCCTTCTTCCTTTATGTTGCCTATAACATGCCCCATGTTCCCGTATTCCCCTCCGGTTCATTTAAGGGGAGGAGCAAAAAAGGAATGTATGGCGATGTGATTGAGGAAATAGATTGGTCCGTTGGTGAAATTATCGAATCACTGAAGAATAATAACCTTGACAAAAACACATTGTTAATTTTCACTAGCGATAATGGCCCGTGGAAAATATATGAGGAATTGGGAGGCTCATCGGGGCCTTATAGAAATGGTAAAGGAACATGCTGGGAAGGAGCTTTTCGTGTACCGGGTATTTTTTGGTGGCCGGGTGTGATTAAATCTTCTGTTTGCCATGAATTTGCATCACAACTGGATTTCTTCAGAACATTCTCTGATTTACTGGATGAACCTCTGCCGATTGACCGGGTTTATGATTCACAAAATATCTTACCACTTCTGAAGGGAATTCAGGGAACCCAGCGGGAAAATTTTTACTATTTCGCCGAGAAAAATCATGAGTTATGGGCGATAAGAAATGGGCACTACAAACTTCATATTAAAACAATAGAAAAACATGGAGATATGCCTACTGAACATATCCCTCCTTTGTTGTTTGACCTTCAGGCTGATCCCGGTGAAAAAAGAGAAATCGGCAATGATAATCCTAAAGTTGTTGAAGAATTATTGGAGATGATTCAAAATATCAATAAGGAACTAAAACAAAATATTAATAAAAAAACTCGTTAAAGTAATGGCAATCAAAATTATTATATGCATTTGTGCAATTGGCTTTTGGAATTTAATAATTCAAAAAACTTCTATTGCTCAGGAACAAAAAACTAATTTCACCTCACTTGTTCCTCAGTATTCATTCCCAACAACTTTGAAAGAACAAGAGGAAGCCCTGGAAACCAATCCATTGTTATTGCGTTTTTGGGAGTCCAGAAAAAAGCTCTCAGAAGATCCATTTCGTCCTGTTTATCACTACGTAAATCCTGAGGGTAGCCTAAATGATCCCAATGGATTGTGTTTCTGGCAGGGAAGGTGGCACTTGTTTTACCAGGCTTATCCGCCGGAAGATCCACGCCAGCATTGGGGCCATGCTGTAAGTGAAGATTTGATTCATTGGAGGGATTTGCCACTGGCCATTTATCCAAATCCAGAGGAAAAATGCTTCTCCGGCTCAACTTTGGTTGAAGATGACAGGGTGATTGCAATTTACCATGGAATTGGTCAGGGCACTATGGTAGCTGTTTCCGACGATCCCCTCTTGTTAAATTGGGAAAAGTTGAACGGCAAAGCCGTAATTCCCTTACCGCGTGATGGAGAAACACTTCCTTATAATGTCCACGATCCGTGTATTTGGAAAGAAGGCAATTATTATTATGCGCTTACTGGTGGTAATCAGGCAATTCCAGGTGAGGGGAAAATCCGGCAAGAATTTCTGCATCGGTCAAAAAATTTGATTGACTGGGAGTATTTGCACCCATTCCTGGAAAATGACTACTTTGGACTGGTTGGCGATGATGGTGCCTGTCCTTATTTCTGGCCTATTGGCGATGACAAGCATATGCTGTTACATTATAGCCATACAAGTGGGGGTAAATACCTGCTGGGTGATTATAATAGGGAGAGAAATAAATTTGTGGTAACCAGCGCCGGCGACTTTAATCATGGCGCGTGGGCCCCGGGCGGTGTCCATGCCCCTTCAGCTGCCCCGGATGGACAGGGTGGAATTTATGTAATCTTTAATATGAATCCAGGAAAACCAACCTCCGGGTGGAACCAGATTATGAGCCTTCCCAGGCACTTGTCATTAAATGATAAGGAGGAAGTGATTATGAAGCCTGCTGGGAATATTGAGTCTTTGCGATTTGGGCATCAGCAGGTAAATCCTGCAATTCTCAAAGCAAATGAAGAAATAATTTTGGATAGTATTGCCGGTAATTCCATCGAGATTGAAGTTGAGATTGATCCTCAGAATGCAGATATGATTGAAATAAATGTCTTACGTTCCCCAGACAGGAAAGAATATACAAGTATCCGGTTTTATAAGGAGCGAGGCTTACGCGGCAAGGGAAGAAGATTCATTAACAGTGTGATTACCCTCGACAATTCGCATTCGTCTGTTTTATCGGATGTTAAGTCGCGCCCCCCCGAAAATGCTCAGTTTCTGATGGAAAAGGACGAAGTGTTAAAACTAAGGATTTTTATTGATAAAAGTGTTGTAGAGGTGTTTGCAAATGATAAACAATGTATTGCAATGCGTGTGTATCCGGGCCTCAGTGAAAGTACTGGTGTCTCAATTTGCTCAAAGGGACAGGATAGTAAGTTGATATCGCTGAATGCCTGGCAAATGAAAAGTATTTATGATTAGCAAATTTATTTAAAAAAAATTATAGAATGAAAAGAACTATAACGGATACTGCCTTGATAATTGCACTGGGAGGATTCCTTTTTGGATATGACATTGCGATGATTTCAGGAACCACATCCCAATTGGAAACAACTTT
>CAYTDH010000280.1:0-6395 GCA_964436325.1 uncultured Tangfeifania sp. | reverse complement strand
CCTTTGCATTTTTTCCTGCAAAGGGTTTCTTTTTTTATTTTCGTTGTCATGAGTTTACAGGTTAAAGGAAAGATACAACAAATATTGCCACCCGAATCAGGAGTGAGCCGCGCTGGAAAAGAGTGGAAAAAACAAGAGTTTGTCATTGAGACTGAGGAGCAGTTTCCCCGTAAGGTCTGTTTTACGCTATTTAATGACAAGTCGTCATTGCTTAGCGGATATTCCGAAGGCGACGATGTGAATGTTTTTTTTAATCTTGAGTCCCGCGAATTTAAGGGGAAATGGTACCATAATATCAATGCGTGGAAGCTGGAAAAAGCCGGCATGCAGGAAAATATGCCTGAGCCACCGCCTGAGTTCAGACCAGAGGATATTCCACCCGAACCGGCTGATGATTCTGCCGGGGATTTACCATTCTGATTTTAAGGTGTTTGAATTTTGAATATTCATTAAATAGAAACAAAATGAACCTTTCCAGGCGTAAGTTTTTTGCCCGTTCGGCTGCAGGAGCAACCGCGCTGGCTGCTATTCCTTCCATTGTAACAGCGAGTATGAGTCCCTCCAAACAAAAAGCGAGAGACAGCTATTTGATTTTTCAGACCGGGGACACTCTTCTTTTTCAAGGGGATTCTATTACAGATGCCGGGCGTGAAAAAGAGCAGCAATTACCCAACAGGCCGGCATCGTTTGGCTCAGGCTATGCCTTTCTTGCTGCGTCGGCCCTGCTGAATGCTTTGCCCAGGAAAAATCTGACCATTTTCAACAGGGGAATAAGTGGCAATAAAGTATTTCAATTGGCTGAACGCTGGCAACAGGATTGTCTTGATTTAGAACCCAATGTTTTAAGTATACTCATTGGGGTGAATGACTACTGGCATACCCGTAACGGGAATTACAGCGGGACTGTTCCGGTTTATGAGGACGATTACCGGGCATTGCTGGAACGGACGTTGAATGAGCTTCCGGAGGTAAAACTTGTTATTTGTGAGCCTTTTTATGTTTTAAATACCTCAGCGGTTGACGAAAGCTGGATTGATCCCATGACCGGATACCAGGAGGCAGCACGGAAAATAGCCAGGGAATTCAATGCCATTTGGGTGCCTTTTCAAAAAGTTTTTGATGAGGCCATAAAATATGCACCCGGAAAATATTGGACCGGTGACGGGGTTCATCCTTCTATGGCAGGGGCACAGCTAATGGCTGAGGCCTGGTTGAGGGCAATGGAATAAAAGAAATAAAAAAAGAGGCTGTCCATTAAGACAGCCTCTTTTTGGTTTATGCTATGCAAGCCATTAGGCTAGCATTTCTTTTACCTGATTGTAAACATGGGTTCCGTTGAACCCGAGTTTTTCGTCCAGAACTTTATAAGGTGCTGAAAAACCAAATGTTTCCAGTCCCCATATTTTGCCGTTTTCACCCACCAGTTCGGAAAGGGTTACGGGAAGCCCTGCTGTAAGCCCAAACCTCGGGGTTTCTGAAGGCAATACACTTTCCTGGTAGTCTTTGGGTTGTTTTCTGAATAAGCCTTCGGAAGGGGCAGAAACCACCTGGACCCGGAGGTTATCCTTTTCCGCTAACATTCGGGCTCCTTCAATGAGGGTAGAAACTTCAGAACCGCTTGCAACGAGAACCACATCGGCTTTTTCTTTGGGCTTCATTACAATGTAGGCTCCTTTTTCGGCCTGGAGTGCCGATTGAAAAGCATCTCCATCAAACGGAATGTTTTCAATATTCTGGCGTGAGAGGATCAGGGCCGTAGGTGTGGTGATATTCTCAATGGCCATTTTCCATGCCACAGTTGTTTCCACTGCATCGGCAGGACGAAGTACCAGCATGCTGTTGTTTCCGCTATGGTTTTTCATTTTTTCCATAAGCCGTATTTGGGCTTCCTGCTCTACCGGTTGATGTGTGGGGCCATCTTCACCTACCCGGAACGCATCGTGAGTCCAGACATATTTAACAGGGAGCTCCATGAGGGCTGCCAGACGAACTGCAGGCTTCATGTAGTCCGAAAAGACAAAGAAGGTTCCGCATACAGGTATAACCCCTCCGTGCAATGCCATTCCATTGGCCAGACAGGCCATGGTAAGTTCGCTAACTCCCATTTGTAAGAATGAACCGCTAAAATCACCTTTTTGGAAAGGGGTGGTTTTTTTCAGGAAGCTATCGGTTTTGTCCGAATTGGAGAGGTCTGCCGAGGCGACAATCAAATTCTCAATTTTTCCATACATGGCTGCCAGGGCAGTGCCCGATGCTCCCCGGGTTGCCACATTTTCTTTTTGTTCAACCGAAGTAAAGTCGAAGGAGGGGATTTCATCTGAAAAGAAATTTTTCCATTTACCGGCCAGTTCCGGATTGGCTTTTTCCCATTCTTCCTGATTGGTTTTTTTGGTGGCGGCAGCTTTTATCAACTCTTCTTTTCGTTGATTGTATAATTCTTTGACCTCGTCAAAAATCATGAAGGGCTGTTCGGGATTGCCTCCCAGGTTTTTTACTGTTTTTTCAAAGGATGCGCCGGCATTACTCAACGGCATCCCATGGGTGGATGTCTGACGTTCGAAGGAATCTCCATTCTCCGTTATTGCACCTTTTCCCATGATGGTTTTGCCAATTATGAGGGTTGGCCTTGCTGTTTCGGCATTGGCTTTTTTGAGGGAGTCCCTTATTTGGCCGAGGTCATGGGCATCAATGGTAATAACATTCCAGCCCCAGGCTTCATATTTTTTGGCCGTATCTTCATGGGTTACCACTTCGGTTTTGGTGGAGAGCTGGATGTCATTGGAATCATAAAACATGATGAGGTTGCTGAGTCCAAGATATCCGGCGATACGGCCTGCTCCCTGCGATACTTCTTCCTGAACGCCTCCATCGGAAATGAAAGTGTAAATCTTATGGCTCATCCAGTCACCGAATCTTGCGTGCAGAAACCGTTCGGTAATGGCTGCCCCTATGGCCATGGCATGTCCCTGTCCCAGGGGACCGGAGGTGTTTTCAATGCCTCTGGCAACATCTTTTTCAGGATGGCCAGGGGTAACGCTTCCCCACTGCCTGAAATTGGCAAGGTCTTCCATGGAGTATAACCCATACATTGAAAGGACAGAATAGAGCATGGGGGACATATGGCCCGGATCCAGGAAAAACCGGTCACGGTTTTCCCATGTCATATCCGAGGGGTCAAAATTTAAAAATTCAGAAAAAAGGATGTGAATAAAATCAGCACCGCCCATTGCTCCACCAGGGTGGCCCGATTTGGCTTTTTCAACCATGGCGGCAGACAAAATGCGAATATTGTCGGCTGCTTTGGTTCCGATTTGTTTACTCATATTTTTGTTTTTTTATCAATTTTTTTGGAAGTTCTTATGGGGAACCAAAAATAACAAAAAAAGGTAACCTTTTGGTACCCTTTTTTCATGAAAAGTGATTACTCCTGAATAATCCGGACCATAAACACGCCTTCTATAGCTTCGAGTTTGGCTTTCAGGTTTTCATCAACCTGTTGCTGGGTAACATCAATGATGTTGTAAGCAATGCTTTCATGTTTTTTATTCAGCATGTTGTCGATGTTTAAATCTTCACTGGCAAGGACATTTGAAATCTGACTAACCATGTTGGGCACATTTTTATTGGCAATCAGGATTCGGGATCCTCCGTTTCTTTCCATGTAAGCCGAGGGGAAGTTGACAGAATTTTTAATGTTGCCATCCTTTAAGAAATCTTTGAGCTGGTTTACAGCCATAATTGCACAGTTGGTTTCAGATTCCTTGGTGGAAGCTCCCAGGTGCGGAATGGCAATAACTTTGTCGAGTTTCAGGCTCTCCTCACTTGGAAAATCTGTAACATAACGGGCTACTTTTCCCTGCTCCAGAGCATCTTTCAGGTCACTGATATCGACCAGACCACCGCGGGCAAAATTCAGTAAGCGCACCCCGTCTTTCATCATGCTGAATTTTTCTTTGTTAATGTACCCTTTGGTTTCATCGGTGAGCGGGATATTGATGGTCACATAGTCGGCCTGGGAGAGGATAGCCTGAATGCCTTCTACCCAGGTTACTTCATTGCTCAGCTTTAATGCCTGTTTTACCTTCATGTAGGGATCATAGCCGATAACTTTCATTCCCAGGGCCTGAGCTGCATTTGCTACCAAAACCCCTATGGCTCCCAGGCCAATAACTGCAAGGGTTTTTCCCTGGATTTCCTGACCTGCAAAATTCTTTTTTCCTTTTTCTACCAATGCAGGGACTTCGTCGCCTTTTCCAATGAGCGTTTTGGCCCAGGTGACGGCCTCGGTGATGTCGCGCGAAGCCATAAGCAAACCTGCCATAACAAGTTCCTTCACTCCGTTGGCATTCGCTCCGGGGGTATTGAAAACCACGATCCCGTTTTCAGTACATTTTTCAATGGGAATATTGTTGACTCCTGCACCTGCACGGGCTATTGCTTTCAACGATTGGGGCAATTCCATATCATGCATCTTAAAACTACGCAAAACAATGGCATCCGGATTTGGAATCTCACTGGCAATTTCATATTCGTTCAAGGGGAAAAGGCTTAGCCCATCAGGGTCAATCTTATTTAACGTTTGAATTTTAAACATTTGGCTTGAATTTTTAAGGTTGAATTTTTCATTTTTAATAAAGCACAAATATCAGCAAAATAACCAAAAGTAAGGAACAGAAAGCGGTTAAGTTTTCAATATAAAGTTAACATTAAGAAATATTTCCTGCAGTCAGGTTATGTTTTTCTCTTTTTGAGGTATTCAGAGAAACAAATTGTGATTTTGCTTTCTGACTTTGCTTTCCCGGGGTTATTGGTTATTCCCTGTCAATGCCACTTTGATAATCACCGGCAAATGGTCGGAAGGGAAACGCTGGTCTTTGATGTCACTTAACACCCCATATTTCTGTACTTTCACGTCGCCACGGGTAAAGATGTAGTCAATTCTTCTATCAAGGGGGGAGTCCAATTTAAACCCACAGTAGGTTCCTGCCGGTCCGTAGGGAGGTTCTTCGGAAATATCCCGGCTGTCGTTCAGGTATTTTTTCAACAGGGAGATGGGCAACTCACCGGGAGTCAGGTTCAAATCACCTGTTAAAAAAACCGGGAGGTCTTTGTTATACGTCATTTCTTCAATTCTTTGGCGGATGAGTATGGCCGATTGTTTGCGGGCTTCAGTGCCCACATGGTCGAAATGGGTATTTAACACCAGAAATTTTTTTCCGGAGTTCTTTGACTCAAACATTCCCCAGGTAACAATACGGTTACAGGCAGCATCCCATCCTAATCCGGGTTTATCAGGTGTTTCCGAGAGCCAGAAAGTGCCATTTTCGAGCAGGGTAAATTTTGATTTGTTGAAAAAGATGGGTGAAAATTCTCCTTCTTTTTTCCCATCATCGCGGCCAACCCCAAACCATTCGTATTCGGGCAGGTCGTTTTGAATATCAAGAATTTGGCCGTACAAGGCTTCCTGCAGGCCGAAAATATCGGCTTCGTGAAACCGTAGTAGCCCGGAAACCATCTCCTTGCGGTTGGGCCAGGCATTTTCCCCGTCGCCGGGATTATTGTAACGGATGTTGTAAGACGCGATGTTCATGGTTTGCGAAAATAAGATTACGGGCACAAAAAGAAAAATGACAGAGAGTATTTTATTCATTTTGACAAAAATTGAATTGTTCATATCCGTTTTTTTGGGGTTTACCTTTCAGGATGGTTTCCCGTGGTTCCCCATTTTTTTTTATGACATAAGAATAGCAAAAATTCACGATTTCGCTAAAAAATTTTGTTTTGGGTTCACCTGCCAGTTCATGCCCTCCTCCACATGTTGTATGCAGCCAGTAAGGGACCTCCAGTTCAGCCAGTTTTTGGGCAATGGTCCGGGAGCCGTGTAAAATAAGATATCCAGGTTGATCGCGGGTGCAATAATGGTGAGGCGCAGTAGCATAGGGAACCAGGTTGTCATCGGTTCCGTGAAAAAGGAGGGAAGGAATGGCTGATTCACCGGATATGGCTGAAGTATCGGTTATTGCTCCTGCCATGGCGATAACACCTGCATAATCAACAGGCCCCGGGTCAAGACCAAAGCCTACAGGTAGTTGATACGCTGCCATCAGCACGGTTTCAGCTCCGGCGCTGCTGCCGGCGATGATTATTTTTTTGGGGTTAATTCTTAGTTCCTGCTTTTTCTCAATGAGGAAAGAGGTGGCATCCTGCAAATCTTCCACAGCGGCCCGGAAGGTATTGATTTTTTCCGAAGCCGGGCATTGGCATCCAAATCCCCCTTTTTTGTCCTTTCGTGTTAAACGGTACGATATGGAGGCAACCACGTAGCCGTATTGCGCAAGTGAGTTGCAAAAATCCACATTTTGCCTGCTGTCTCTTTGGCCTCCTTGAAATCCTCC
>CAYTDH010000279.1:0-6400 GCA_964436325.1 uncultured Tangfeifania sp. | reverse complement strand
GGATTTTGCTTGTTAATTACCGCTGGCCCGGAAATGTGCGCCAGTTGAAGAACATCACTGAACAGATATCCATCATTGAGCAAAACCGTGATGTTACTGCTGATGTACTCAGGAAATACCTGCCAGCTTCTGCATCGAAGAACCTGCCCGCCCTTCTTTCAAAAGGGGAGGAAACTTCTTATGCCAACGAACGGGATATTTTATATAAGGTTCTGTTTGATATGAAGCGCGATATGAATGATCTGAAGAAACTGGTGCTTGACCTTATGGAAAATAAAGAATCACCCATTTCGGGGGATCAGGCGCGTATTATTCAGAATCTTTATGAAGGCGATGACGGAAATTTACCTTCCCGGGAGCCCGCTTCCCAGTCGATGCAATTATCACGCCTCGATAAAGACAACATTCAGGATACTGAGGAGATAGTGGAGGAATCGCTTTCCCTTGAGGAAAAAGAGATAGAACTGATTAAGAAAGCGCTCGAAAAACATAACGGGAAAAGAAAATATGCTGCCCGTGAACTGGGCATCTCCGAGAGAACGTTATACCGGAAAATTAAAGAATACGATATTAATAATAAATAAATGTTGAAACGACTTGGAATCATCCTTGGGATATTTTTTTTAGCGGGAGGATTTTTTTCATCCTGCAAAATCTCCTACTCATTCACAGGAGCCAATATCTCGCCCGATGTAAAAACTTTCACCGTGCGTTATTTCCCGAACCGGGCCCGCCTTGTCAATCCAACGTTAAGCCAGTCATTTACTGAAGCACTGCGGGAAAAGATGCAGCGGCAGACTTCCCTCAACGAGTTGGAAGAGAACGGCGACCTTATCTTTGAAGGAGAAATTACGGGATATGAAGTCCGTCCCATGGCTATCCAAAAAGAAGACCAGGCCGCGTTAAACCGGCTGACCATCACCGTTCGGCTGAAATATACCAATAATAAAGATCCCGATCAAAATCAGGAACAGACTTTTTCGGCTTTCGAAGATTTTGACAGCACTACTTCGCTGAGTGAAGTGGAAGACGGGCTTGTACCCGAAATAATCAAGAAGCTAAATGAAGATATTTTTAACGCAACCCTCGCCAATTGGTAATATTTATGGAAAAGGAAGAATTTTATAAACTGGCTGAAAATCCGGGGTTGCTTAACGAAGATACCCTTCCCCGCTTACAGCAATTGACCGAAGATTATCCGTTTTTTCAAGCGGCCAGGACACTTTACCTCAAGAATTTACAAATAATCAGTCATCCCCGGTTTGAAGCCGCTTTAGCTAAAGCAGCTGTGACTATTCCCGACCGGAAACAACTTCACCGGTATCTCTATTCCATGGTCGGGGTTGCCGCTTCGGAGTACTATTTCGATCAGGCAGGAATGAATGTTCAAACCTCCGGCCAGAAAATCAACGAAGACGGGGAAGAAGGGTCATTGATTGACCGGTTTCTCTCCACCGATCCGGCGCCCATTAAAGTGGAAGAATCTTTGCATGAAGATTTTCCTGAAGAGTATGACAATGACATCATAGCAAAGTCTTCCTCTGCCTCCGATGAATTGGTTACGGAAACCCTGGCAATGATCTATTTTGAGCAAAAGAAATACGATAAAGCCCTCGATGCATTTAATAAATTAAGCTTGAAATATCCGGAAAAAAGTGTTTACTTTGCAACCCGAATTGAGGAAATTGAAAAGTTAAAGAACATTTAATCGAAACAACATGTATACATTAATTACTGTTTTAATATTTATCGTCTGTATTCTGCTGATTCTTATTGTATTGGTTCAGAATTCCAAGGGAGGCGGTTTGGCCAGTAATTTTCAGTCTTCGAACCAGGTAATGGGTGTTCGCAAGACCACCGATTTTTTGGAAAAAGCGACCTGGGTGCTGGCTGTATCGCTTGTTGTATTGGCGATTATGGGGTCTGCTTTTATTCCGCGTGAGCGGATGACACAGGATCAGTCGGTGGTACAAGAGCAAATAGAAACTGCGGTTGATCCGACACAAGTACCTGATTTTCCCACCACTCCACCGCCAGCACAGGGCGACAACGAAGGCAATGTGCCCGCACCTGTTCCTGCACCTGTTCCTGAAGAAGGTGACGGACAATAGCTGGTAAAACAGGGTAAAAACACAGAGGAAGCCATTCGGCCGTTGATAAACGGAAGGGTGGCTTTCTTTTTTCAGGGATTCGTGAAAAGTCAGAGCAGGGAAATTCTAAAGTTTTCAGGATTCCAAAACCGTCGGCGTCGCTCCAGGCGACACCGACGGTAGTTTCATCATGACACGAGAAAAAAGGCTTTTCATAAAAAAGGGTTTCCTGCTTCGGGGCATGAAGCAACAGGAAACCCTTTTTTGAATTCAATATTTCAAATTTAGGTTAATCCATCAGAATGGCCCGGGCTTGTTCGTCAAGGGCATCGGTCATGAAAGCAATGCCGGTTTCTTCGGCAGTTTCGCGGTTGGCGGCAATCAAATCATCGCGTTCAATTTCGCTGAGGTTGAATTTGCGTGCGCCAGCCATAAACTGCTGGAGGCCTGCTCCCAGTTTGTCGGCATATCCCATCATGGCTACTGCTCCAAAGGGGATATTTTTCATTTCATCGGCTCCGACTTTATTTTTCACGGTTTCCCATTCCGAGAAAATTTCTTCGGGATAGATGCCGTATTCGGTTACGGTAGGAGGCAGTTTTTCCCAGTGTCCGTTGAGTTCGGCCTTTCGCTCGGGACTGAAAGTGGCTTCGATGTTACTTCCCAGGAAGCCGGCGATCATCGGGGCCCTGCCCAGGCAAACCAGTTTGCTGTAAGGGGCTCCCAGTGCGATGGCTTTAAAGAGGTGGTCTTCACGGGCAAATCCTCCGGCAAAAGAGAGGTCAGGAGGTTGTATTCCCCTTTCCTCCAGGATTTTGCAGTATTCATAGGCTTTGGCATGGAGGGGAAGTGAAGGAACCCCCCAGCTCTGCATCATATTCCAGGGGCTCATTCCCGTCCCGCCGCCTGCTCCGTCAATAGTGAGCAGGTCGAGTTTGGCATCGGCGGCAAAGCGAATAGCCATGGCCAGGTTTTCCATTCCGTAGGCTCCCGTTTTGAGCGAAATGCGCTTAAACCCAAGCTTACGTAAATAATTTACCGTATTCATAAAATCTTCACGCACCGCATCTGCAGAATGAATATTGGTGGCGCCTAAGCGGCTGTGGCGGGCAAAAGCCGTAACCGACCGGTTTTCATATCCTTTAATAACAACCGGGTTGTACGGATCGGGGTCAACAATATATCCGCGGTCTTTCAAGAACTGGGCATACTCCAGGCTGCTAACCTGAATCTCTCCGCCAATGTCTTTGGCCCCTTGCCCCCATTTCAACTCAATAATAATGTCGTTGCCGTATTTTTCACTCAGGTATTCGGCAACACCGTTCCGGGCGTCTTCCACATTCATCTGGATGATGATGGCACCGTATCCGTCGTAATAGCGCATAAAATATTCAATGCGCCTTTCCAGTTCCGGTGCTTCCTGTATGCGCCCTTTTTCCAGCTTCGATTTGCGGTCGACACCTACCACATTTTCTCCAACCACAATGGGAAAACCTGCCAGGGCAGCCCCCACTGCAAAGGAAGGCCAGTATTTGGCAGCAATAAACGTAGAGCCCAGCGCCCCGGTCATTATCGGAATGCGGGACTTGGTTTTTATTTCATTCCCAAATTCGGTGGTGATATCCACATTGGTAAAAATACAATCATCGGGATCGTCGGATAAGTTGCCCGCCATTCCTTTTGAACCATAAGCATACCCCTGCACCCGGAGGGCATGGTATCCAATCCCCAGTGATGTGATCTGGTTGGCGCCGGAGGTTGAATGTCCGTATCTTCTCGGATAAAGCATCTTTCTCCCTTCGAGACACGAAAGCCACGTCTCGCATTTTCCTTTGCACGATGAATCGCACAGGGTACATAAACCCGATTCACAAGGGACTCCCCTGTTGACGCTCCCCAGAGCATCGTTGTTTTTAACATACTGCAGCATAAAGTCTGTTTTTAGTTTAAAAATCATTGATTTATACCAAAATTAGTAATAAATTGATTTTTATATGATTTTGGTCAATGTTTTTCAACATGTTTTTTTTAAACAAGTGTTGATTATCAGGACATAATGACGGAATCACTTTAATTTCAATACTGCCATAGTTTGGATGGATAAGAATTATTTAACATAGCGGAGGGGGGGGGTATTTTCACGTTATTGGTTAAAACCCTGTGATTCCATGACCGATGACCACTGACCGAAGTCAGGAAATCATTTTTATTACTTCATCCAGGGGGAGGTCGGGACGGGTAATCGTGTAGTGGGCCTGCCGGTAATAAGGATTTCTTTTTTCGAGGGTTTCATCGATAAAATCCACCAGTTCCGTTTTCGATTTCCCTTTGATTAAAGGGCGTTCGGTTTTTGAGTTCATCAGTCTTTCTGCCAGGATTTTTGGGTCGATATCTAAGAAAATCGTTTTTCCTGTTTGATTCATGAGCTGGATATTATTGAAAAAGCAGGGGGCTCCCCCTCCTGTTGCGATGACCACACCAGTGAATTCGGAGAGTTCTTCAAGCGCTATGCGTTCCCTTTTCCGGAAGCCTTGTTCGCCAAATTCCTTGAAGATTTGGGGTATGCTTTTGCAATTGCGCTCTTCAATGTAATGATCCATATCGATAAACTGCATCTTTGCATGGTTTGCAAGCCTGCGCCCCAGGGTCGACTTCCCGCTTCCCATATATCCAATCAGGTAGATTCTCATAATTCAGATTAAAATAACGACATCTGGTCGGAGTCATCCTCTTTTTCCGGACGTTTTATTTCAAAGGGAACATCGTCGGGGGCCATTTTGTTTTCACCGTCATCGTCTTCCTTTTGGGGAGTTGGATGTTCCTCTTTGATGACCGGCTCCACTTCAGTTACGTTTTCAATGCTGTAGTTGGACAGTCTTTTCCCTTTGGCTTTCCATGATTTCACTCCAATAAATTCAGATACTTCAATGATTTCATTGTCGCGGTCGGCATTTTTCCCGCCAAATTCTATTTCAAACCGCGGATAATGTACCCAGGTGATGCTAATCAGTTTATTATCCGGATTATCTCCGATAAAAGGAATGCGTTTGCCTTCGGGCTCATCGATTTCGAACCTTTTCACATAGTAATATTCCTGCTCGGCATCGTAATAGACGGCCGACAGAATTTTTCCGGAATCGAATTTTTCTATTGTTAAAATGTCATGGTCAAAATGGTTGGCCAGGTCGAAGTTGTAGAGCTGAAGTTCCCCATTTTTATAGATAACCAGGATTTTGTCTTCTCCCGAAAATTCTCCCAGGTATTTGCCCCGGTTTTCGGCATTGAGGCGCAACACATCTTCATCGAACCATATTTTACGTCCTCCGAGGGTTGAAATTCCTTTTTCTTTCAATGAAATTTTATACACTTCATGTTTGGTCAGGATATTGCCCATCGATTGCCGTCCTTTGATGGCCAGTTCTCCCATGTCCACCTCAAAAGCGAGTTTTTTAATTCTGGGTTTCGGTTTCAGAAGCACTTTCAGGACTTCGGCCTCACCGTTAGGGTTCGCCGAAAAATAAATTACCCGTGAGCCTTTTGATCCTTTGGTTAGGTTGTATTCTTTATCGCGGGTGACCCCTGTAACAGAGAAACGCTTCATGTAGGTAACCCCGGTTTTTCCGTCGCGGTAGACCGTATTATAAATGGTCCGCTTGTCATTTCTTTTAAAAACAGCAAGGTGCAGCGGATTTTTGCCAATGAATGCCTTATCGGAAACTTTGGTTACAAAATACGAGCCGTCGCGCCTGAAAATAATGATATCATCAATGTCGGAACAATCGCATACAAACTCCGATTTTTTCAGTCCCGTTCCCATAAACCCTTCCTTCCGGTCGACATAGAGCTTTTCGTTTTTCACCACCACTTTGGTTGCTACGATATTTTCAAAACTCCTGATTTCGGTTTTGCGCTCGCGGCCTTTACCATATTGCTTTTTGAGGTGGCTAAACCATTGAATGGTGTAGGGAACAATATTGTTAATATTATTGATAACCTCCTCAATTTGTTCTTCAAGCGCCCCGATTTGCTCATTGGCTTTGTCTTTGTTGAACTTGAGGATACGGGCCATACGGATTTCCATCAGCTTCAGGATGTCGTCCCTGGTGATTTCCCTTTTTAGCCTGGGCTTCCAGGGGGTGAGGCGCTGATCGGTATGTGCAATAGCCTCATCCATGGTGGCTGACTCCTCAAATCCTTTGTCTTTGTATATTCGTTCTTCAATGAATATTTTTTCGAGCGATGCAAAGTGCCAGGCCTCCTCCAGCTCTCTTTTTTTAATTTCAAGTTCCTGTTTCAGCAGATCAAGGGTA
>CAYTDH010000278.1:0-6431 GCA_964436325.1 uncultured Tangfeifania sp. | reverse complement strand
CCAGCGATGAGTCCATGTTGGACTAAATTCCGGTCAGATTATGGAAAAAATTGTTCTATGTACTTATCAACGGTTTTTATGTCTCTATCGTTTGAATATTAGGGAATTAATGAAAAAAATAATAACACAATTCGAAATGTGAAAATCAAATATAGGATTTTTGATTCAATAAGTTTTAAATATGGTACACGGAATTAATTGAAGGTATGGACAATGATTTTGACTATTTTAGAAAAATTGATAAGAAAGTATTAAATTGGAGCTATCCTTTTGGGATTTAGTTCAACAAAGTACATATTTCAGAGCGGGGTTGGTGCGGTTAGCAACTGCGGGTCTCGCAACACCGTTCCGTCCGCGCGGAGGGGAAGGCTACTTCGGAATTCGCTCCGCTACATTTACCAACCGTTTTGGTCCCCCATTAGATTTCAATTCCTGTTGAGCCAATAAAAGATAATTTTGACTGGTTCTGCATTCGTTTTCAGCATCACCTGATTGCATTTTGGTTTATAGTAATACAATATGCTCTTTTATTCAATCAGGTTTTTGAATTGAAAACACCTTTATTTTGCTTGTCATTCTCTTACGAAGGCAAAGGCTATCCAACCTCCTTACCCGGTTCTGCATTTTGATATATTTCTATTGAATTTGAGTAACTGTCGAAAACGACAGGGACATTTCGCAACTCAGAGCCGGGTAATGGGATTGTTAGTGGGTTGCTTCAAACAGTAAAAGTAGCCGAGGCAAGTAAAGAACATCGAAGTGTACTTAGAGATATTCAAAGTATTATTTCAGATTTGACGGTGCAAAATTGCACAGCGAAATATCTTCGTAAGTCTATTTATGAAAACCGCGGTAAACAATTTCCATGGTACCTGATTCGTGACGGTGGGTTCAATTTTTTGATGATTGGAATTTCAGGAAGAATTAGAACAGCACCATTACCCGGGCAAAAAATGGAACTCAACTCCGGTTGATTTTGTTAGCTTTAGCAGAGACTTTCGATAAGCAACACAAAGATGTATTAAAGGCAATAAAAAACAACATTTATTCGGTGCAAAATTGCGCTCATTTTTATAAATCAAGCACTTACACCGACGGACAAAATCGCACCTATGATACCCTATGAACTTAATGGATTCATGCATTTTTCAGGCTAATCAGATGGCAAAGCCTTTTGGTAAAAGACCTGTTGATTGGCTGAGAAATCAACAATCTCAAGATTTCCTAAAAACTATGTCCAAAGTGAGAAAATGCACTTTGGTTGATTTTCAGAAGGTTACGAGAGGAGGAAATAAGAATGGAACGTGGTTTATTCGTGATGTAGCTTTGGAGTTTGCCCGTTGGCTGAATCTGGGGTTTGCAAGTAGTTAAAATAGACACTTTGCTTTTTTTAATACAGGGGAAAGTGTCCATACACGTTTTGTGTATTGCATACATCAATGATCTACAGGCACTTAGTAAATTAAAATGGAGAAGAAGAAAATTTCCCCAAACCATTTTTCACAACGATATAATGCAGGGATTCTAATTTGTATTTTCCATCCGGAGCAACTCTCCCATTAAGAAAAATTTCGTAGGAATCTGAATATGATATAGGTATAATTGACAATTCACCTTGCTTTATGTTGAAAACTTTTTTCTTACCTGGCTTTGATTCCCCTATTTTATCTGGAAGATTTAATTTCCTTTTTATATCTGAACTTAAATATTTTGTGTTTAGAAAATCAGCAATGGAATCGAGTGAGTTTAATTCTTGGTCATATTTAGTTTCATTAACCAGGAAGGCATATTCATTTCTGCTATCAATCTTAAGGGCAAGAATATTTTCATCAAAAAAGCCTTGCTTAAACAGATAGCTTTCATCCTTGCGGTCTATAAGAATTGTATTGTGTCCAAGGTATTCCCAGTTCGCTTTCTCAACCTTTCCATTTAGTGAGATAAGTAACTGATTATTATCCCTAAAGATATAGACACTTTTGACATTGTCAATGTCATCAATCATAACCCAATGTTGATTAGTCAAAAGCGTTAAGTTATCAAGCTTTTGGGAAAAACGCTGAAGCTTTGGTATAAGGTCTGAAATATAAGTTTTCATAAGCGGTCTGCCTTATTGGTTCTCCACAAACGTTATCTCACAATTCCGGCACTGTCTCTTCTCCTGCAATATTTCGGCGATATCGAAGCGACCGTTGGTTTTTTCGTAGATGTCGAGTCCTCTGCCGAGCTTGATTTTCCATCCGTTGTTGGCGACAATGTGCCGGTCATGCAGCTCCTGGAATTCATAAGTAAGATTGATACCCATATCGACCAGTGATTCCTTCAATTCATCAAAATTGTCAATGGACTGGGGAGTATGCTCCAGGATATTCCAGGTGATGACATGCAAGTTCACCTCTTCCTCGTCGTCTTTGATTTCTGCAAGCATCCGGCAAAACTCCATCAGGTTTTTGAACTGATGGATCATACGGATGTACGGGTCGGTTAAGACAATGTCGGTGGCTCCTTTCAGGTAATCGCCAAACAGCTTTTTGTAGGTTACACCTTTCTGGTTGTCGTGCAGGATAACCTCCTTTTCATGCAATACTTTTTCAGCTTGCCTCGGTTTCTCGGTGGAAGCTTCCTGTTCTTCGGAGTCCGTTTCATCAAGCTTTTTTTCGGTCAGCTCCTGCTTCTTGACGCCGTAGTTCAGGTTCTCCAGTGTTTCAACCGATACCTCCTTTGAAGAGGACTTTATCTCGTATTTAAAGTCAACTGGTGAATCACGGAAAACTTCGTCAATGATATAGAGCTGGTCTTTCACCCGCTTGCGACCCTCTACTGCGAAGTTAACCAGTTCAAGCGCTTCCTGCTCCGTCATATTCTTATGCGGGTAAATGAGTTTTACCAGTCCGGAGAATGTCTTCAGAATCGCTGTTTTATCCCTTCCGGAATACGATGGATCCAATTTTACGTATTTATCGAGCAATGAGGAATAATCGTATTTGCGCAACTGACGCAGTATCTCTGCCAGGTAGTCCACAATGAAACCGTATTCTTTGGAGAGCATCGTGTCTTTCAACACCTTCACTTCCCACCCGGGTATGTAGATGTGGAGACGGTCGAGGAAAGCACCTTTGACATATGCCAGCGGAATGGACTCAAACAAATGCGAATTCCGCAACATGTGGGGCACCGAATGCTTGGTGTTGCCCACAAACGCCATGGACGCATAAGCCTGGATGGTTTCTTTACCCCTGTTAAACGACTTGTTCGCCATGTAATTCTGCATGATGCTTACCATGTCGCCGTCGGCACGTTTGGAACCGACCACCTGCTCAAACTCATCGAGACAAACTACATCCCAATAGCCTACCAGACCTACCTTTCCCCTTCCGGTATTTGCCACAAACAAACGGGCACTGGTAACATCTCCTCCCGATACCAGCACACCATGAGGGGAAAGTTCAGAGAATATGTGCGATTTACCAGTCCCTTTCGGACCCAACTCAACAAAGTTGTAATTGTTTTCAACGTGTGTAAGCAGGCGGGAGAGCTGAATGAATTTTCCTCTTCGGTTAAAATACTCCGGATTGAGTCCGATGGAGTGCATCAGCAGGTCGAGCCATTCATCAGAGGTAAACTGCTCCCGTTTTTCACGGTACTCGTCCAAATCAACACCCGAAACCTGGATTGGCTTCAGACTGTCGATAATCCAGCGATTTGCCGCCCCGTCTGAATGATCGAAGCTGATTTGCAGGATACACCAGACTCCACCACCACTTAACAACTTTTGGTGTTTCTTTACAATATGGTCGGGGACATGCACCTTTGTAACACCCAGGTTCTCAAAGGTTGCTTCGTAGTTGTCGTTACGCTCGTTCAACACTACATTCACTTTGTCGATGATTTTAAAGGTGCCGCGTTCCCTGATGGTGGATTTAACTACTTCCGCCTCGGATTTCTGAACAAAGTTGTTACGGATGATCTCCTTTACCTTTTCAATGCCGTCGGCAATTATCTCTTCATCGTTCACGGCGCAGTACTGTCCCAGCAAATATTCCAGCACATACGACGGCACTACTGCATTTCCCTTTACCCGGGAGGTCAGGTCCTTACGTACCACTTTACCCGGGAAGTGCTCCATAATTTTCTGTTCGAATGTTGTTTCAGAAGTCTGTTCCATATAGCGTACTGTTTTCTACATCTTTTTCAATTAACCGGTTCAGCTTGTCTTCTACGTCGAAAACACGCAGCGAGAACCGTGATTTATTTGCCTGCCCGGGCAAGAGCACCAGGCTGACACTGAATATTCGCTGAGAAGGCTGTTCCGAAGCTTCTCCCATCGTTATTTCCTCCAGGTTAGAGACAGGGTCGTTGCCATCGTATAATCCGACGTTTATCGTTCGTTCCTTTTCGGTGTTGGAAACCGGATTCTCCTGCAGGATTTGCACTTTCAGGGTGTTTGAAACGACCATCAGCTTTTGCGATAGCAAAACGGGTGCAACTTTACGAATATCTTTCACCGATCTCCTCCGGCTTTCAATGACCGGTACCACCAGTTCCTGAAGGCTTCCTCCCCCATGCACGAAACGGGTACCCGCCCCTTGCCGGTGATACCGATTCACCCCATCGGGAATGATAACGTAGCCATCGAATTTAATTTTATTTGTGGCGTTAAACGGTATGCAGTAACCACTCTCCGGTTCCTTTTTCTCTTTCAGCAGTCCGTAGCGGTTCTTATGCGTTTCGAGGTTAATGTCTCCCGGAATGGGCGGGTCAAATTCCTTTTCCTCAATACTCCGGTCGTTATATACAAATCCGTGGTCGGCAGTGATAATGACTTTGGCAACAGCCAGTGTGGAATGGATGTATTTTACCAGTTTTGCCAATTCGGTCAAGGCTGTGGATTCCACCATGTCGAAGGTCTGTTTTTCAGTCGGGCGTTTATGACCTATGGCATCGATGACATCGTGATAAACGTACACCACCTGCGACTTGAAAATCTCCCGGTTTTCTTTCTCTGAAAGCTCTTTTAGCCTGGTATATGAAATAACCCGCGATTCCGGATTAGCTTGTTGCAGAATCTGTTCACGATTGGCAGATGAAACATCGCCTACCCTTATTTTGTATTCCTCCATCACCATTTCCCTCCCAGGGAGCAGATTGGTCATCCCTATAGCCGTGGTTGAGGGGATGGATGCCAACCGGTGATTCAGGTGAACATCGCTTTTTGAAACTTTGAAAATTTCCTGTAACAGCTCCGCTGCCACTTCGTAGCGCAGCGCATCGGAAATTATTACAGCCACTTTCTGATCGAGGGGAGCAATTTCTTCCTCGTAAAAGTTGTATTGTAATGGAACGTCCAGTTCCGGGTAGTTAAAGTATTTTCCTGAAAGGCACTTCAACCACTCCCGGTTCGTTTTGTTCAGGAAATCCATGTACGCCGTTTCCAGGCTGTCGCGTGTGTTTTTATACAAATCGACATGAATATCGTTCGAAAAGTCGGCTTTGGACCAGGCAAGCACCGCCTTGCGGTAATCGGTATCCACTTTATACCATACCGATGTGTAGCGTTCAATGTACTCCCGTGGATGGTCAAGTACCAAGCCGTTGGACTTCTTAATTTTTTGCAGGGTGTGCGCAGCATGGAAAAGGAAATTATTTACATGCAACAGGTTCCCTTCCAGTCCTTCCCATGTGTAAATTTGTTCGAGCAGTGAAACCTCTGCCAGCGGGTCGGTTGACATTTTTTTAACCACTGCTGCCTGCAGTTCTTTTACCAGTGCCTTGTTAAGCCAGGAATAACCGCCGTGCACCCCGTAAATCTCCACCAGTTTTTGTTCACGTACCTGACGACTGAGGTGTTCAAGCGCATCACTGAATTTTTCACGCAATCCGGCGTTAAACATTGCCTGGTCTTTTAAAGCAATGAGACTGTTTAACCGATAAGAATCGGAAATTTTTAACGGTTCATAGGGGTCGCTTTCCTTTACCTCTAAACCGGCAGTAATGAGGTTGTATTTAAGTTTGGCGGTAAAATGCTTCAGACGGTCCTCTGTTATCTCCTCCAGCTTTTCCCCAAAGAACTCCTGCATCCAGTTATCCAGGGTTCCTATGAGCTTATTTGATTCTATTTTGTTTCGGAAGCGACTCAACTCTGTTTCCTCTCCTTTTAATCCCAGTGTGAGCATTTTGGCAACCAACAGTTCTTTGGATTCCACCTTGCTGAAACGGAGGAAGGCAGCAATTAAAGCTTGTTGCAATGCAAGTTCTTCAAAATTACCCGGTCGTAGAACCTGAGAAGCCACCTTCTGCACAAAGTTATGTTTGAGTTCATCCTTATACTTTGTTACCAATGATTTGTGGTGCGGTTTGAGCCCAAACTCATCCATCAGCTCTCCCACATTGTCAAGTCGGAGTTCGCGGTTAGCCACCAGCAAGTCGAGCAGCGG
>CAYTDH010000277.1:5199-6432 GCA_964436325.1 uncultured Tangfeifania sp. | reverse complement strand
TAGCAAGTCATGACTTGGTGTTTTTTCGTGTTTTCGTGCCTTCTTGGCAGTATTCCAGGAAGCCATCAAGAAACTAAAATTTATCTACCAGTCAGAAAGACACTAAAAAATTCACAAAGCGATAATTCATTAACTTTTAATTATTTCCACCGACGTTGTCAGGACCTTCGGCCGCTGACAAGTCTCCTTCGGTTGAACTTCTTGTTTCTTCCAGTTTTTTTAATGTAAGATCGCTCAAAATATTTTCCTCTTATGTCATTTCAGCAATCTCTTATCTCATAATCTCACTACTCATAATCTCACTACTCAAAATCTCAATACTCAATACTCAAAATCTCAATACTCACAATCTCTCTACCCCTTCGCACACCTATGCAGTTCCCAAACCCACAATCCCCAACAATTTCACAATTCAACAATTTCACAATTTATCAATTCATCAATTTGACAATTTGACAATTCATCAATTTAAAAAAAGTTCCGTTTTGTACACCTTTTCGTATTCCGAAAGGCTGAAAAGATAATGTTTTTAACTTTCAATTGGCTAATTTTGAACCAAAAGCATTGATTATGACGCCACGGGAAAATATCTTGAGTACACTCAGGCGGGAAGGTATTGAAAGTGTACCCCTTGACTTCGTTTTGTGCGATTCGCAAATCAGGGATTTTGAAAAACGGTTCGGGCACAGCAATTATGAAAGCTATTTCGGCCTCTGCCACCGTTCCTTTGAAATGGAAGTACAACGAAATTATTCGTTTGGTCCCGATCTATTCCCCAGGGAAAAGCTTCCTGAAAGTACTGTTTTCGATGAATATGGAGTCGGGCACTCAAAAGGTTCGGCGGCAGCATTTCACATGACCCGCATGCATCACCCGCTAAAAGGGGCCGGATTACAGGAAATCCTCGACTATCCCTATCCCACTGTTCCGGAAGGGGAGTTGGAACGATTAAAACAAAAAGTAAGTCATCTCCGTTCCAAAGAGCTGGCATCATTTGCTTTCATGCAGATGACAGTTTGGGAGGCCTCCTGGTATTTGCGGTCCATGGAAGAACTGATGATCGATATGATGATGGAAGATGAAAAAGCAACTGCCCTGCTCGACAAAATCACCCATTTTGCTGTCTCGAAGGCCGAGACCTATGCCCGGGCAGGCGTCGATATTTTATCTTTGGGGGATGACATCGGCACCCAAAATTCAATCATGATTGATATCATGCTTTGGGAACAATGG
>CAYTDH010000277.1:0-5099 GCA_964436325.1 uncultured Tangfeifania sp. | reverse complement strand
GATGGAGTCCATAGCTTTATGCAAAAACAGGAATAATGGAAAGATTTGATATCATCGTCTTTATTATTTACGGACTGGTTATCATCGTGGTCGGGAACTGGCTCTCACGCACAAAAGGAACCAAACGCAACAGTACCGACTACTTTTTTGCCAATAAAACCCTACCCTGGTATCTGGTGGGAAGTTCCATTATTGCCGCCAATATTTCCGCCGAACAATTTATCGGAATGTCGGGCTCGGGGTATGCCATCGGCCTCGGCATTGCCACTTATGAATGGATTGCAGCATTGATTCTGATTGTAGTGGCCAAATTCTTTCTTCCCGTTTTTGTGGAAAAAAAGATTTTTACCATGCCTCAATTCCTTGAAATCAGGTACGATCATCGCATCAAAACGATTTTGGCCATCTTCTGGCTGGGACTTTTTGTGTTTGTCAACCTCACATCCATCCTTTACCTCGGCGCATTGACGCTGAAATCCATCTTCGGAGTCAAACTCGTTTATGGCATCATCGGACTGGCCGTCTTTTCGCTCCTTTATACCCTTTTAAACGGATTGAAGGCCATTGCCAGTACCGATATTATCCAGGTTTTCATTCTGCTGATCGGGGGCATCATCACCTCCTGGTTTGCTGTAAGCCATGTGGGCGGAAATGGTGGTATCCTCCGGGGCTTTGAAACCATGTTCAATGAAATCCCCGGAAAATTTCACATGATCATCCAAAAACAGGATCCCAACTATTTTTATCTTCCGGGAATCAGGGCCATTTTTGGCGGAATATGGATAGCAGGAATTTACTATTTCGGTGCCAATCAATACATCATTCAGAAAGCTTTTGGGGCAAAAAGTTTAAAAGAGGCCCAAAGAGGGATGGTTTTCGCCGGCTACCTCAAATTAATCCTGCCCTTTGTGGTTGTCATCCCGGGCATTGTCGCTTTTGCTCTTTCCGCGGATATCTCAAAACCCGACGAAGCTTATCCCTGGCTGCTTGAAAATATTGTTCCTTCCGGGATTAAAGGACTCCTGTTTGCCGCCCTTATTGCCGCCATCGTCTCCTCCTTCAGTGCAATCATTAACAGTGCATCCACCATTTTTACCATGGACCTGTACAAACCGCATTTTAACCCCAGGGCTTCGGAGAAAAAACTGGTGGCAGTGGGAAGAATTTCCGGGGTAATAGCGATGGCCGTTGCCGTAGGTGTTGCACCACTGCTCGGAAGTATCGACCAGGCTTTCCAGTTCATCCAGGAATACACCGGAATGATTAGCCCGGGCATTACAGCTATTTTTATTTTCGGATTGTTCTGGAAAAAAACCACTTCAGCAGCAGCGCTGTGGGGAACCATTTTATCCATACCCGTTTCAGCAGCGATTAAATTTTTAATCCCGCAAATGCCATTCCTCGATCAAATGCTGGTCTCTTTTGCCATCATCTCCCTACTGATCATTTTCATCACCCTGCTTGAAAAGAAAGGAGATACCATGAAAGGATTGAAATATTCCAGAAAAATATTCAGGACCGACAAAACCTTCAATGTACTATCGATCATTATAATCATCATCTTTTCGGCGATTTATATCATTTTTTGGTAAATTGTACATTAAAACCATTCAAAAACCTAAAATAAGCTTTCAAATAAAAAAAGCGCCTCGAAGTAAGACAATTATAAGAATTTGAACAGACGAATCAAAAAACCAAAATAATGCGAGCAAAATTAATTCCTTCCCTCCTGTTCCTGATGGCATTCTTCTCCTTCGGTTGCAACAGGCAGGTTTCTGTAGAAGAACTGGTTGTCTCAGGGGTGGAGTCCCCTGAAATCCTGTTAAACGGAACCTGGAAATTTTCGATGGAGCCTCCGGACAGTTTTTGGGAAAACAGTGTTGATTTCCAAAACTGGCCGGATATTCAGGTGCCGGGTGAATGCCAGATGCAGGGGTTTGCCATCAGACACAATACCCCTTACGTCTACAAAAAGAAATTCGTGGTTCCTGAAGATTACGATGGAAAGCACATTCAACTCAACTTTTACGGGGTTTACAGCTACGCAAAAATCTGGTTAAACGGGAATTACGTCCGTGACCACTACGGTGGATTTACCAAATGGAACTGCGACATTTCGGATTATGCCCAAGCCGGCGAAGAAGCCATCTTAACCGTTGAATTCGTGGATCGCACCGATGACATCTCCTACGGCAGCGGCTATGCCAAGCACCAGATTGGGGGTATTTTACGCGATGTTGAATTAGTCGCCCTTCCCAAACAGCATTTCACAAAACTTTATTTTGAAACAGACCTCGACGAAGATTACCAGGATGGTGCCCTGAACATTTTTTATGAACTTTCTCAAAATTCGCCCACCAGGATAAAAATTGAATTGTTGAATGCTGAAAACCAATTGATTGAAGCAGCAGAACAAGAAGTAACCCAGCCAACCGGAAAACTGATTATCCCTGTTGAGAATCCCCAGAAATGGGATGCAGAACACCCTTACCTGTACACGGTTGCAACCACCCTCCTTGAAAACGGAAAGGAATCCATTAAACAGGCAGAAAAAATCGGATTCAGGGAAGTAGAAGTGAGGGGGAACAAGCTGCTGGTGAATGGTCAGCCGGTAAAGCTGCGCGGGGCCAACCGGCACGACATTCATCCCTTGCTGGGGCGCATGACCACACCCGAATACGATAAACGGGATGTCCTGCTTGCCAAAGAGGCCAATATGAATTTTATCCGTACCTCACATTATCCCCCTTCCGAAACATTCCTGGATTATTGCGACCAGTATGGCATTTACGTGGAAGACGAAACGGCTGTCTGTTTTGTGGGCTCCCACCGCACGGAGGCCTATCGCGAAACCGGTGCTACGCAGAGCGATCCCGATTATACCCACTGGTACCTTTCGCAACTCGAAGAGATGGTTCAGCATCACCGCAACCATCCCAGCGTCATCATCTGGTCCATCGGAAATGAAAATGTTTTTGGAAGCAACTTTGTGAAATCGTTTGAATGGGTTAAAGAAAATGATCCTACCCGGCCGGTTATTTACAGTTACCCCGGACAAGTGCCCGACAGCCTGAAAATCTATGAAATCATCAGCATGCATTATCCCTCCTGGCAAGGCAATTTGACCCAGTATGGCATATCTGTGGAGGGTTTTGAGTCAGAAAAGATGCCCATGCTTTTCGATGAGTGGGCCCATGTGGCCTGCTACAATAACTTTGAGCTTAAAACCGACCCCAACGTCCGCAATTTCTGGGGACAAAGCCTCGACAGCATGTGGACTTACACCTTTGAGGCTGACGGAGCGCTGGGTGGGGCGATCTGGTGCATGCTCGATGAAACATTCATGCTTCCCCGCGACCTGGAAGGATTTAACCAATGGTGGGGAATTCTCGACCCCAATGTAATTCCCTCCACCTACACAGGACCCTGCGTAGGATATGGTGAATGGGGCATCGTGGATACCTGGCGCCGCAAAAAGCCGGAATTCTGGAATACCAAAAAAGCCTACTCTCCTTCCAAAATCTACCAAAAAAGGCTGGAATCATTTCAACAGGGTGAAGCCCTGGAAATTCCGGTTCACAACCGTTTCGATCATACCAACTTCAGTGAATTGAAAATCACATGGAAATACAAAAACAATTCAGGAGAGGTAAAAAATATGAATTTGGGGCCACATGAAAAAGGAAAACTGATCATCCCTGCCAACGAATGGGAAGCTGGTGAAACCCTGAATCTCTGTTTCTTCCAAAACGATACCTTTCTCGTGGATGAATACCAATTGCCACTGGGCGAAAAGAAGATTAACCTTCCCCGGCTGGAAAAAGGGGAATGGAATTCTGAAGAGACCAGCACCCGGATTGTCCTCAGCAAGCCGGGATTCAAAATGGAAATAAACAAAACAACAGGCCTGATCGAAAACGTCACCCGGAATGATGAAATCCTCCTGAAATCAGGACCACACATCAACCTTCAATTGCCGGGAGAAAGGGTCCAATATTCCACCATTCAAATGGACGATTACGCCCAAAACTGGGAATGCACCGGTTTTGAATATGAGATAAATGACGGAGTCGTTGCTGTTGATGCTGAAGGCCGGTACGACAGCATTGCAGCCCGTTTTCACATCCGGGCAGACGCACACGGGACCCTGCATGTCGACTACCAGATGGATGAACTGCCCGCAGGTATGCTGATTGAAGAAGCCGGGATAAAGTTCATAACGGGAGATGCTTTTCAAACCCTGAGCTGGGAAAGTGAGGGCTATTTTACCCATTATCCTGAACACCATTTGGGTTCGCTGAAAGGTGAAGCTGATTTGAATGAAAAACCTCCCATGAACTACCGGGAAAACCCGGAACACCCCTGGTCGATGGATTCCAAAGGATTCTATTATTTCGGGCTGGACAAAACGCTGCCCTACACCAATATCGTACGGTCACTCAAGGAAAATGTCCGGACCTATGGTTTAAAAACTGGCGGGGAAGCCCTGGTGAAAGTGTTATCTTCGGGCAGTCAGGCCTGCCGGTTCGACCGCCTTCAGGGAGAAAATACCCTTATCATTAATGACCATTGGGATTATACCAGTTTACTTTGGGGAAATTACATGAAACAGATTCCTCTTCCGGAAAAATTGAGTGGAGAGGTGGTCATGAAGGTCAAATAAATTCAAAGGCACTCCCTGCGGAACATTTCTTTTCGAAAATTTCGTCGCAAAACAGATTCTTTGCTCTGTAGCACCTTGTCAAGTCGAACCTATGGTTTTCCCGCATAGGGATTTCAACCATGAAGGGCAAAATCATACCGTTATAACCTGAATTATTTGGGATAAAAATGCGATTTTTATTTCAATCAGTTATTTTTATACCTTTAAACTTTATTTTGTAAAAACAATAAAAAAATCAGAAAATGCAACGAACAGTCTTTTATTTGGCGATCCTGATTTCACTCTTTTTGATGTCATGTAAAAACCAATCCACAGAAAATACATCCCCTGAAAAACCCAACATCGTCTATATCCTTGCCGATGATTTGGGTTACGGCGATTTAAGTTGTTACGGACAGACCCACTTTCAGACCCCCAACATTGATCAACTCGCTGA
>CAYTDH010000276.1:0-6457 GCA_964436325.1 uncultured Tangfeifania sp. | reverse complement strand
TCCAGTTTCGATTTTAGCCGCTCCTTGTTGCGGTTTTCCAGCTCCTTTCCTGCCGATAAATCGTTGATGTGTCCGAGTGCCCGTTTTAGTTTTGTAATGTCCTGTACCGATGCCCTAATGCCGAGGTAACGTCCCTGAAGGTTGTATACCCCACGGATATTCATTAAACACCACCTCAACTGCCGTGTACGGGTCATTATCCGGAATTCATGGGAAGGATTGATGAGGTTTTGCTTGAGGGCATTAGTAAAAAAAACTTCAAATTTTTCGCGGTCGGGTTCATAAACCACCAATTCAGTGACCGAAGGTGAATCAATAAGCTGATTGGCTGTATATCCTGTAAGTTCGTAACAGGACGGGGAGCAATATTCAATGTTGCCATGGAGGTTGAACCAGAGTTCCCAGCCAAAGGTAAAATCGGCCACACGCTGAAAGAATGATCGTTTTTCTTCCTCCGATTTAAGGAGTTCCTCTGTTTCTTCCAGCTTGAATCGTAATGCCGAAAGCGCTGTTTCCAGTTTTTTAATGCGATCTGAAGTATCCCCGCTGTTTTTGTCCGATGCCATGGGTCGATTTTAGGATGGTAAATGTAACCAATTGATTAAAAACAGGCAACATGCAAGGGGTAGCCTGTAAAAAGGGTGGTGATTTGCCAGGAATTTAAAGAGTTATCCACAGATGCACGCAGATAGGAACACAGATGTGCATAGATGAGGAAGATGGAATTCTTATCTGTGATTATCAGTGTGTCATCTGCGTTTATCTGTGGATCATTAATATATATCTGTGGATAATTCTTCACCCCGGTGGAGTGATTTTATCTTCCATTATTATTACAAAACATACTCTTCACCTGGTTCAAGATCAATTGAAAATTTCTCTGAGCCATATTCAATTTCTGTTTGTCCTCCTTTTTCTGAATGAATTACGGCTTTTGTCAACTCTCCGTTTTTCCAGAAAATATCACATTCGAAACCTCCCCTGGCTTTAAGTCCGGTTACACTTCCCTGGCTCCATTCTTCGGGCAGGGCCGGCAACAAACGAATCGTTCCATTGTGCGATTGCAGAAGCATTTCTGCCACACCGGCAGTATAACCAAAGTTGCCATCGATTTGAAATGGCGGATGGGCTGCTAAAAAATTATCGTAGATATTTTCAGCCAAATGTTCACTTCCCAGTTTCCAGGAGCGATTGCCCTATTTCAACCTTGCCCAGCAACTTATTTTCCATGCTTTGCTCCAGCCGGTTCCACCATCTCCCCTGAAGTTGAGGGATGTCTTCGCTGCTTCTGCCAGTTCCGGTGTGTCTTCAAGGGTTATCTGTGATCCGGGATAAAGGCCTGCTAGGTGAGAAATGTGGCGATGCCTGTTTTTTGGGACATAACTTTGAAGAGTACTGTCTTCTTCTATCATCTCATTGTCCATCCACTCGCACAATTGTCCGTATTTGCCAATCTTAAGCGGCCATAGCCTCGAGCGGGCTGCTGCGACCCTGTCAATAAATGTTTTTTCCTCCGGAAGGTGTTCCCCTGCTTTGATAATGCTGGTGAATAACTCCCAAATTAACTGCTGGTCGTAATATGCCCCCCTTGAGAGGGGACCCTGTTCGGGTGAATAACAGGGAGCCGAAACCAAAACTCCGCCCGGATATTCCTGGAGATTTTCCAGCCAGAATTCTGCTGCACCTTTCAAAACAGGCCATGCCTTTTGCTTCAGGTAATCTACATCATGGTTATAGGCAAAGTGTTCGTATGCGTGTAAGGATATCCAGGCTGCACTTTGGGGCTCAAACATATGGATTCCCCGGGCAGGTCCCATTGCCGTAAAACCCCAGATGTTACAGGTATGCGTGCACACCCATCCCTTACTGTTAAAATGAATTCGTGCCGTTTTTTCTCCGGGTTTTCGCAGGTCATCCATCCATTCGATGAGGGGAAGATGGCACTCCTGCAGGTTGCAGACTTCCGCCGGCCAGTAGTTCATTTGAAGGTTGATATTGAGGTGATAATCGCTATTCCATGGCGGATTATTGGTGTTATTCCACAGCCCCTGAAGGTTGGCAGGTAATCCTCCGGGCCGCGATGAACTGATGAGTAAATACCTGCCATACTGAAACAGCAATGCTTCCAGATGCCTGTCATCCCTGTTTTCCCCGTAAACCTTCAACCGTTTGTCGGTCGGCATATTCAGGTATGTGCTGTCCTGCCCCAACTGCAGATCTACCCGGGAGAATAATCCATTGAAATCGCTGACATGCCTTTTCTTTAATTCATCAAATGTCTTTCCTTCAATCGCTTTAAGGGTTTTGTTATTTTTCAGTACCGGAGACTCCCCGTAATAGTCCGGATAATTCATCTGGTAATTGGTACTCCCTGCAACCATAATGGTTAATGATTTCGCATCCTTAAATCCAATTTTTTCATTATTGGCCTGAATGGTGCCATTCTTCAGTTCCACAACCAATTGGGCCTCAAAATCCAGTCCCTTGTGTTGTTCACTTTCTGTGTCTACCTCTCCGCTGAAGATTAACCTGTTATCCACTGCTTTTACGGTACTTTTTTTATGCAGGGATTCAATTCCGATAGTACCGCTAAGCCCGTCTGGATGATCTGTTGACAATCGCATCATGATAACCTGATCGGGGTAACTGCTGAAATATTCCCGCCGGTAGGTTGCATCTTCTAATTCATATTCAACAGAGGCAATTCCCCCGGAGATGTCCAAATCCCGCTTATAGTTCCTTACCTCTCCATCATGATTGTCCAAATCAATGAGAACATCACAAAAGGTCTGGTATTTTCCAAAATCGGGGTTGCCATACCCTTTGTCGGTAAACACTTCCTCCATCATGATTTCATGAATACCCTCTGTTATTCCTTGTTTGAGCAGCGACCGTATTTCTTCAATCGCCTGGTATGAGCCCACCCGGTCGTTATCGTCACGGTACCATCCGCTCCAAACTGTGTTCTCATTCAGCATAATTCTTTCCCTTTCAATACCGCCAAACACCATTCCCCCTAATCTTCCGTTACCCAGGGGTAAAGCTTTCATCCAGTCATCACCGGCAGGCTGTTCATACCATAACAGGAATTCCGGATCCGGAGGATTATCTTCTTTTGTGCAGGAACTGAATGAAAATAAAAGAGAGGTTAGAAAAAAGAAAAATATGGGTTTCATGCGTTTAAAAATTTATATTTTTTCATTGGTGTCCGACTAAATTGTATTTTTTTAGTTTCTCTTTTTTATGACCATAATGGCCACAGTAACATAATTTTCCAGCAGGTCATTTTCCTTTTCCTGGTTCTTGATATAATTTCTGAATAAACGTTTTTTGTCAGGATATTTTTCAATTAACTCAGAAGTTCTTTTTTTTAAATGTGAAAAATATTTGGCATTTAAAGTTTTTAGGAATTCCTGATCCACTACATTGTTTTCAATGGGTTCCATTCCGGCCTTTTGGATTTGCTTCAGAATATTTTTTTTCTTCATTATCAGGTTATGGCTGAACATCCTGCTGTCTTCAATATATCCGTCGTCGATTATGAACAGGCCATTGGGTTTAATGCCTGGGGAACAGGTTGTCAGGGTGGTGTAGTAATCTCCGAAAACCGGTCCTGTTGATCCCAGGACCAGGATATCGTACCCCGAAAGGGCTTTTATTTTTTTTCGGATATCACCGGTTTCAAATGTACAAAGATGACTGACCTCAAACTCCTCCGCTTTTTGTCGTGCAAAATCAATGAATTCGGGAATGGCATCGATCCCATGACACCGACATCCCAATTCTTTGGCCATTTTAACCGATACGGCTCCTTTTCCACAACCCAGGTCAAGGACTTTTAAGTTTGCATAATCCTTACAATGTTTTTTTAGGAATTGAAATATTGACAAATTGATAAATTGTGAAATTGGATAAATTGGATAAATTGACAAATTGTGAAATTGATAAATTGACAAATGGGAAAATTGATAAATTGTTGAATTGTTAATTGGCTGAACGTATTTAAGTTTTGCACATTCGATGAAGTCGTTTTCGTGCAATTTTTTAGCGGGTTAATGCAATTATAAGCAAAAGTTTATTCGTAATATTACAAAAGGAAAAAATCAATATTGACTAAAAACAAGGAATTGTAAATAATAACCCATAACCTTGATATAATGAGTTTTAACATTTTATTCGGAATTTTATTAATTGCCACCGGTGCTTTTTCAGCAGGCAGTTTTGCTGTTCCTTTTGGCAGGATCAAAGGATGGCAATGGGAGACCTACTGGATGGTTTATAGTCTGGGTGCTTATATTATCATGCCTTTGCTGGCCTGTTTCATCTTTACATCCGATTTTTGGGCTATCATTCAGTCCACACCACGGAATACCCTGGTTTTGGTTTTTATCCTCGGAGCCGTTTATGGAATAGGGAACCTTTCTTTTGGGCTTTCGTTGCGTTACCTGGGACTTTCTCTTGGGTATGCCCTTTCACTTGGACTCATGCTGGCCATTGGTACCCTGGTACCTCCCATTATTGACGGACGCCTGTCGGTCATGATTGAATCCTCCGGAGGTAACCTTTTGCTGGCTGGGATTGCAGTGGCTGCCGTCGGAATTGCTTTTTCCGCCTGGGCCGGTATTCTGAAAGATAAGTCGCTTGAGCAGGAGAAAAAACTGGAAAGTATCGGGGAATTTGACCTTGTTAAAGGTATTCTCGCCGCTTTACTGGTAGGTGTAACCGGTTCGGCCATGGCGCTTGGTTTTGAACAGGGATTGCCCATATCCGGTGTGGCTGAGCAAAGTGGTATCGATCCGCTCTTTTCTATGATGCCGGTTTATCTGGTGCTTTTGTCCGGGACGTTTGTTTCAACCCTGATTTGGTGTTTCTTTCTTGGGTTCAAAAATAAATCAGTACAAGATTATGTCAGTGCAAAAACCCGTAAAATACTGGTATTAAATTACGGATTTGGATTGCTTGCCGGATTATTGTGGTTCAGCCAGTTTATTTTTTATGGGATGGGAAAAAGTAAAATGGGGCCATTTACTTTTACTTCCTGGGGAATTCTTATGGCTCTGACGATTGGATTTGCCTCTGTATGGGGGCTTATCCGCGGCGAATGGAAAGGAGTTTCTGCACGGGTTTATATTATCATGGCTTTATCGCTGTTGATTCTGATCTCGGCTTCGTTTATGATCGGAATTAGTGGTTCGATTTAATACTTAATGCATTGCTCCCTTCAAAGAGAGGGTATGATATACCTATGGGTTTTTTATCCCAAAAAGGGCTTCAGGCCTTGCCTGAAATTAAGGGGATTTATTTTTTATTAAAGTTAGTATGGGAAATTTTGGAGAGAATGCTCAATCAAATGGTGGATATACGGACAGTCGCGGGGAATGGAGGCCTGAAAATCCGGTATCGTTTGCCCCGGTTTTTGTCTGGCCACCTAAATTAAAGCAATTTTTTATCTGGCTGGTGAATTATTTATTTACCTGGAATCTCCTTTATCTGGGAATTGTACTGATTAGCTATTACTGGCTGCAACCACCTCTTGAGACCATGAAAACATTTAAATTATCATGGATTCTCACCTTGTTTTTAAGGAATATGGTTTTGGTTTGGATAATTTACGGCGGGTGGCATTTGTATTTATACACTTTTAAAAAAAAGGGGACCAGGGGAAAATACAATCCCCGCTGGCAAAGCACTGACGGCTCCACTTTTCTTTGGAATAACCAGGTCTATGATAATATTTTCTGGACCTGTGCAAGCGGTGTCCCCATATGGACGGCATATGAGGTGCTTACCTTTTGGTTGTATGCGAATGGAAAAATCCCCTATTTGGATTTTCGGGAGTATCCTGCTTTGTTTGTCCTTGTCTTTTTGCTTATCCCAATCTGGAGAGAATTCCATTTTTATTTCATTCACCGGTTAATCCATTGGAAACCGTTGTATGATAAGGTTCATTACTTACACCATTATAACATCAATCCAGGGCCATGGTCGGGGTTGGCAATGCATCCGGTTGAACACCTTCTTTATTTTTCGGTTGTTCTTATTCATTATATTGTACCCTCTCATCCACTACATTTCCTTTTTAATTCCCAGCATACCGCATTAACCCCCGCTCCCGGCCATTCAGGGTTCGAAGGTAAACTGGGAAAATTCCTTCCGTTTGGATCTTATTTTCATTATCTGCACCACCGGTTATTTGAATGCAATTATGGCGAATCCACTATCCCACTGGATAAGTGGTTGGGAATTTTTGAAGATGGCTCTCAAACACAAACCGAGAAACAAGCTGCTGCCTCTGCTTTTCAAAAATTGAGGGTTTCAAAGGTGATAGATGAAACACCTGAGGTAAAATCGTTTTACTTAAAAAGCTCCAACGGGACAGAACTGAAACCGAATTTGGCAGGGCAGCATTTGACCCTAAAAGTTCCGTTTTACAAAAGGAAATTGTATTTTAATCAGC
>CAYTDH010000275.1:0-6517 GCA_964436325.1 uncultured Tangfeifania sp. | reverse complement strand
CACGCGGCAAAAAGGCATTTTCGGGTAATCCCAAATCTTCGCGCTTTCGTTTTCGAATAAGATCGATGTAATCGATAAGCACAATACCATTATTCACCACAATCCCTGCCAGCGAGATAATTCCAATACCGGTCATGATTATCACAAACTCCATCTTAAATATTCCCAGTCCAAGGAATACACCGATGGTACTAAAGACAACCGTTACAACAATAATAAGGGGCCTGATCAATGAATTGAACTGAGTAACCAGGATAATAAGAATCAGGGCCACAGAAACCAGCAGTGCAAAAAACAGAAATTCACTGCTCTCCGCCTGTTCCTGCTGCTCACCGGAAAAGGCATAATTGTAGCCTTCGGGCATTTCATAATCCTCAAGCAACTGCCTGATACGCTGATTGATTTCATTGGCATTATAACCTTCCACCACGTTTGACGTAATGGTGATAGCACGTTTGTGTTCAATGCGGCTAATCTTATCATAGGTGGTGGAATACTCAAACCCGGCCACTGCCGAGATAGGAATTTCATTTTCATTTACAGTCACTTTCCGGTTCATGAGCGTAGATACATCATTCCGGTACTCTTCGGCGAGCCGGATAAAAATGTCGTATTCATCCTCACCATCTTTAAAATCCCCTGCATCGTAACCATAGAGGGCATTCCGGAAAGCCATGGCAATTTGTTGTGTGGAAAGTTCATAAAGCCGTGCCTTTTCGCGATCTACTTTGACCAGCATTTCAGGCTGATTCACATTGATATTCATCTTCAGCTCATCGATACCGGGAATATTGTCTTCTTCTATAATCCGCATAAAATCATCGGTAATCTGCACCAACTGGTCAAATTCATCGCCGGAAATATCGATATTCACCGGAGGACCTGTAGGCGGCCCGTTCTCTTCCTTCTCCACATAGATTTTGGCCCCTACAAAGCCATGCAGGTTTTCGGTAAGCTGTTGCATAATTTTGGCGGTGCTTATTCCCTCCCTGAATTTATATTCAAGAAACGATATGGAGGTCAGTGATTTATTGGGGCTTGCCTCGTTTTCAAAGGCTCCTCCCTGGCCAACCCCTACATTGGTGGTCACCGATTTCACAATATGGTCCACCGGTTCGAGGGTCTCTTCAATAATTTTTTCTACTTCCCTTGAAACCTGATCTGTTTTATCGAGCGCAGTCCCGAGGGGGAGCTCCATCGTCACATAAACAGTCTGTGGCTCGGTGTCGGGGAAGAAAACCACCCGTGGATTTCCAGAAAAATAAAAAATCATGGAAAAAATGAGCAACAAAATAGTCCCTGTAAAATAAACCAGCGGCCAGTACCCTGTAAGTGCCTGTCTAAGCTGGCGGGTATAAAAATCTTCCAGCCATACCAGAAATCTTTTCTGGAACCAGCGGGCGAGGGGACGAAGGGCTACCAGGTTCAGGACAATAAAAATGGCAATGGTCATCAAAATATTAGCCAAAAGATAAATCCGGGTCAGGTAAAACAGGGCTGCAAAAAGGGCGAAGATACCAGCATTTTTGAGAGCCTTTTTCCATTTCAGCCGGACGTTGATATCATCTACTTTCATAAATACGGAAATAAAGGCGGGATTCAAAACCAAAGCCACAAAGAGAGAGGAGGCCAGCACCACAATAAGGGTTTTGGGCAACACACTCATAAACTGCCCCACAATACCTTCCCATAAAAGCAGGGGGAAGAAAGCAGCCAAAGTGGTCAGCGTGGAGGCAATGATGGGATAGGCAATCTCACTAACCCCTTTTTTAGTAGCTAATAACAACGAATACCCCGAGGTATACAGGCGGTATACATTTTCAACCACCACAATGGCATTGTCGACCAACATTCCCAGGGCAAGGATAAGAGAGTAAAGCACCATATTGTTGAGGGTGACTCCGGTTTGTTGCAGGATGATGAAGGAGATGAACATGGAAAGTGGAATGGCCAGTCCTGAAAAGAGGGCATTCCGGAAACCCATGAACATAAAAAGTACAAAAATTACAAGAATCATCCCCAGAATAATGCTGTTCTCAAGGTTTTGGATTTCATCGCGGATGTAAAAAGACATATCATCGGTGATGATAACATCCAGATTGGCGGGGATATACCCTCCCTCCTTTTGTTCTTCAATGGTCTGCTTGACCTTTTCGGAAGCTTCAAGGATATTTTCGCCGGCTTTTTTGGTAACCGAAAGCGTTACCACGGGTTTATCATCGAGGCGGGCAATGGTGGACCTTTCCTTGTACCCATCGACAACCTCAGCCACGTCGCGTATGTAAACAGGTTTGCCCATGTTCACTTTAATAATGGTATTGGCGATTTGGTCCACATTTTCATAGTCCGCCACAGTCCGGATGATCCGGCGGGTCTCGTCAGCCGTAAATTCCCCTGCTCCCACGGTAATGTTTTCAAACTGAACAGCAGAAGCAATATCATCGAAGGTCAGTCCCACTGCATCAAGCTGGTGGGGGTCCACATTGATTTGGATTTCACGGTCTTCCACCCCGCGAATTTGGACCTCTGAAATTTCCCGCAAACTTTCAAGCTCCTCCTGCAGAAGTTCGGCATACTCTTTCAGGTTCCGCATACTGAACTCTCCGGAGAGGTTCACATTTAAAATGGGAAATTCTGAAAAATTGATATCCATAACCAGGGGATCGGAGGGCAAATCATCGGGGAGTTCGGACTGGGCTTTATCCACATTGTCTTTGGTATCCTGGAGGGCTTGCTTGGTTTCAATGTTGGTGGTAAACTCCACGGTGATTGTGCTCACATCCTGGAAAGAGGCGGAAGTAACCTTTTTCACCCCTTCCATGCCTTTGAGTTCCTGTTCAATGGGCCGGGTTATCAGGTTTTCCATCTCCACCGGGGAATTACCGGGATAGACCGTTTGAATAAAAATATAGGGCACCACCACTTCAGGCATCATCTCCCGGGGCATCTGGTTGTAGGAAAAAATTCCAAAAAAAACCAGGAGGCCCGTCAGGATGTAAACCGTTGTTTTATTCTTCAGCGCAGCATAAGTTGGAGTGAACTTTCGCTGAATATGCTCGGTATTCGTTTCTTTATATTTAACCATCTTTTCTCAAGCTTTTATTGTTCAACAGACCTAAAACTCCACGAGTGTTCCGTCCACCACCTGACTGTGTCCTTCCGAGATCACCTTCATTCCGGCACTCAGGCCTTCCACCACCTCGGTCATGTTGTTGTTGCTCAGTCCTGTTTTTATATATACTTTTTTAGCCCGGGAGGCTGATTGCGTGTTCTCTGCAATATACGTGTATTCTCCGTTAAAATCCTCTTTAATGAAAAGCGAGGGAAGGACGATGGCATTTTCCGCCAGATAATCGCGAATTTGAATAACCGAAACCAGGTTAGGTTTTATCATATTGTCGGGATTATCAAGGTCAATCCGGATGCGGAAAGTGCGGTTATTGGGGTCGATGGTGTTGCCTATTTGCCTGATATAAGCATCGCGGGTTCGTCCCAGCGCAGGGAAAAATATTTTCACCTTTTCCCCCTTTTTTACCTTGGTGAGGTAGGATTCGGAAACATCGGCATAAATTTTTATCTTATCAATGTTCAGCACCTTGGCAAAAGGGGTTTGAGGACTACCCATCTCCCCCTTTTTCTGAAATAGGATATCCACCACTCCACTCACCGGAGCTTTTATCTCAGCCATCTCCATTTGAGCCTGGATTCCGGCCATTCTCTTTTGTAGGCTTTCTTTATTGGTACGGGCCTGCAAATACTGCATTTCCGAACCAATATTCTGGTCCCACAGGTTCTTTTGCCGCTGATAATTGGTCTTGGCCAGTTCCCATTGAATGTTTAACTCTTCAAGGTTACGCTCAAGGGCTTCGGTTTTTAAACGACCCAAAACCTGTCCTTTGGTTACCCGCTGCCCCTCGGAGACCATTACCGTTTCAATTATCCCTGCCGTTTCAGGACTGACATTCACATCCTGCTCAGCTTCCACCTTTCCGGTAACATCAATAAAATGCTCAAAGCGCTGACTGTCCAGCCTGGTCACTTTGACTTCCAGCGATTCTTCTGTGTCGGTACCCTGAAGTTCAGTTTCAAGTGCCTCTATTTTTTCCTCCAGACCATTCAGTTGCTTTTTGTATTCCTGGAGTTCTTTACGCTTTGATTGTTCATCACTCACGGGTGTGCTGCTGCATGAAGCCACCAGTAAGGCTACGGTTATCATGAATGCTATCTGTTTCATCATTTTCAATTTTTTTGATTTGTTATAATGTTCCCATTGCTTTTTTCAATTTAAGATCGGCCTGCAAAAGTTGAAGGATGGAGGCGATATAGGCACCATGCGCCTGAATGTATTGCGATTCAAGCTGCGATAAATCGGTGCTGCTGGTTAAACCGTTATTGAACTTTATTTTTGATTTCTCCAGGACTCTCAGGGCCAACTCCCTGTTTTCATCGTCGTTCTGGTACTTCTCCACCGCCGATTCCATCTCTGCAACGGCTGTCAGATAATCTTTCTGAAGCGTGGTCTCTGCCAGCCTACGGTTTGTTGCGGCCTTTTCCAATTCAATTTGGGCCTGCTGAACCTGAAAAACCCGCTGCCCTGAATTAAAAAGGGGAACAGAGAATTGAAGTCCAACAAGAGACGAGGGGAACCAGGAAACCGAAGATTTGAAAAGGTTGGCTTTATTGCCATAGGCGGTCTTGGTATAACTATAAAAACCACTGAGTTTGGGCAAAAAAGCCATCTTCTCCAGCTTGAGCATTTTTTCGGAAACCTGGAAATTGGTATTGGCCAGACGGTAATCGATGTGCCTGTTGATGTCAAATTGCTGCGGTTCTTGTCCTCCGGTAAGAGGAGTTAAAAATTGCTGGAGCGAATCGGTCAGTTCAATTTCTTTTCCAATCTCATACCCCATGGTATACTTCAACACAACCTTGGCAATTTTGATCTCCCGCTCGGCTTTTAACACTTCATTTTCTGCATTTTTTACAAGAATAAGCATTTGGTCCACGTCCATCTCTTCACGAAATCCATTCTTATAATAGGCTTTGGTTTCCTGATACAATTTCTTTGTATTTTCAAGGTTCTCCTGCATCACCTGTCTGTTTTGCAATCCCACCAAAACCATATAATAGGCCTGCGCTACGGCATCACGGATGTCGATTTCGGCCTTTTCGTGGGCCTGTTTGGCCAGGTTGAGATAAATTTGTGAAGAACCAACCCCAACAATGTAGGAACCATCGAAAATGAGTTGTGAAACCGTAAATCCAAAATCGGAACTGTAATCCTGACCAAATTTCACAGGAAGATAAGTTCCGGGCTCTTCACCGAAAAACTCTCCGGGAATCAGTGAAACCGGCAGGTTCAAGAATTTATTATAATTTGCCGTTCCTGAAACCTGCGGCAAGCCAATGGTAATTGTTTCCCAAACCTCCTTTTGAGCACTGGTTACATCGCGCTTCGAATTCTGAAGCACATAGGAGTTTTCCAAAGCAAAGCCCTGAGCCTCTTTCAGGGAAAAGGCTGTTATGCTATCCTGGCTCCGGACTTCCGAACTGTATATCACCAGAAGCAAAAAGCAAAGCACTGTTCTAATTGTTGATTTTCTCTTCATCCTGAATCTCTTTTAATTGTTTTTGGTAATAGGTAATTCCTTCTTCGGTGCATATGGCATGCATGTGATAATCCATAACTTCATCAAAAAACTGAATCGTTGCCAGCTCGGGGGCATCAAAAATCTTATTATCGGGATTAAAGGTATACAACATGCGACCTACCTGGATTTTGGCAATGAAATCGGGATTCAAATCTTTGCGAAAAAGGCCATCTTTCATGCCATCAGTAATATTTTTTACTGTATCGGAATAAATCCGCTGGCGCTTAAAATCATGAACTCTCTTATAAAGCAATGGATAGGTCTTTTTTAAGTCGTATTCCAGGTGATTATTGTAATGTTTAATAATCTGAGAAACATGATTCCGTAAAGCAATGATACGGTCAATGGCATTCCCCAGGCCTTCCTGGTTTAAATTAAAAATGGGGTTTTCCAGATAATACTCAATGACCTGGTGAACCAAATCTTCCTTGTCCTCAAAATATTGATAAAGCGTCTTTTTGGAAATTCCAAATTCGGCTGCTACATCATCCATCGTTACAGCACGAATCCCAAATTTCATGTAAAGCTCGCCTGCGTTTTTCAAAAAAAATTCCTTTTTATCTTCCATTTTCTTTTTATTGGCAAAAAAAGTCAACTCCACGAAGGAAACTTTTTCGGTGCATTTCGTATTTCATTGTCTCCTTTAACAAATCCAACTTAATTCTGTTTAATCTTTTTATAGGAATATAGAACATTTACAAAACTATATAAACGAAAAAAGTTTCCGCAGACAGAATCGGTAAACCCACGATAAAGGCCTTTAAAAGGACCATAATGGATTCTGAAAAGCGAAAGAAAAAATTCAAAGCAGAGCTGGTTACCAATGACAGATGTTGCTGGTTGCTGGTTGCTGGTTGCTGGTTGCT
>CAYTDH010000274.1:0-6527 GCA_964436325.1 uncultured Tangfeifania sp. | reverse complement strand
TTAAAAAGATTCGTACTTCCACATCTTCGTGGGCTTTGTTCAACTGGTTGGCCAAACGTAATCCGTTGTAAGCCTTCTCTGTTCCGTATGGTCCGTCGTTAATTAAAATCAGAATTTTTTGCATTGTGATATTTGTTTGATTTATACTAATTGATTTACAGTTGTTTTGCAATTTTCTTTCAAACCCTCCAGTAAACGCTGACGCGTTTGAAACAGATACTGTTTGTTGGCTTCCGGATTTACACCGGCCAGTTCACCGGTTTTTCCAAGCGCCACGATGTAGGGTACATTCTCCGTTCGGGGCGCAATTCGTGTTCTTGCCCGGCACCGAAAATCAGGTTTTCCGGTTTTACTTCATTCCGGATATACAAAGCGCAACATTTCTTCAGCCACTTCCGGGGCAATGGGAGTGGTGGCGTTATAATCGAGATAAATTGGTTTTCTCATTATAAATGTTGTTTTTCCAGTTGCCTCATTTTCCATTCAGGATAGCCTTCATCCAATCTCCTGACTTTAAAGCCGTTTTCGGTGAGCACCTTCACTGCTTCGTCGGCCAGTACACAGAATGGTCCGCGACAATAGGCGATGATTTCCTGGGTTTTTGAAAAATCTTTCAGGCAACACAACAAATCGTTCATTGGGACGGAAACCGCACCGGTAATGTGGTCCGTTTCAAATTCTGCCGAAGGCCTCACATCCATCAGCAACACATTTTTATTGTGAATCATTTGCTCCAGCTCATCAAGGCTTACCGAATTGAGCGCTTTATTGTCTTCGCGCTGCCGGTTCATTGTTTTTTCCAGTTCGGCGATTTCAGAAACGGCATATTTTGTAATGTGCTGATATAGCGCCAGAAATTCGTCATTAATTAGAGAATAGTAAACGTAATGCCCTTCCCTTCTGGATTTTACAATGTTATTGTTTTTGAGCACATGCAAATGTTGCGAGGCGTTTGCTACCGTCAGGTTGGTTGCTGCCACAACCCCTTCCACGCTTTTTTCGCCCTGCGAAAGCATCTCTATTATTTCGAGTCGTGCAGGATTGGCAAGGGCTTTCATCAGTTTTGCAAGCCCGTCGTACATGGCATCTTTAAATTCGCGGCCTTTCATTTTTTTGAGTTTTATGAATGGCCACAAAGATAATTCTATAATTCAATTATTCAAGAGATTTATTGAATGTATTATATTTGACATTCAGGTAAAGCGATGCATCGCCGTAAAAGCGGGTTTCCCGGTATCCCCGCAAATTCTCGGCGCGCCCCAGCGTAGCTGCTTGGTGGAAGGCATAATCGCCAAACAACTTTTCGCCGCCAACCCTTAACGCATAAACTACGCGGGGCCGTTGCGAAAAGCTGAGGTAAGTAACCCAGTCGCCCGAAAGTTTCAGAAAATGGTCTGTTTTCTCATTGAGCCCGGTATAATAACCGGCCCGGGTTTTCAAATGCGTTCCACGGGTGGGGAAGGTGTTGCTACCTGCAAACTCTTCTTCGGTTTTTCGCTCCATGCCGGCCAGCGGATATGAAATTAAACCGGGGATAAGCGATATGCTGCCCACTATTGCAGCTCCCGCATAGCCTGCAAGGCCAGTCTCGTCCCCGAGATTTTTGAGAATCATTTCTTCAGGAATAAAAAACATAGCGATGCTTACAAAAATGATAACCGTCAAAAGCGTAGGCAGAATTTTTAAAAACTGCATGGCCCCTTTTTTTAAACCTTTCAGCGTTTTGGTCCTATTTGCAATAAATGAGATTACGACCAAAACGCTTGTTATGATGAATAAAATAGTCATGATGTTTCTTGTTTTTCAATCTGTATTCCTAAAATTCTACAGTCGGTTTTAGCCTCTAATCTGTAATTGCCGGGTTCAGCAATAACGCAAAAACCCTCTTCGGCCTCATTGTAATCTCCATTAACGGCAATGTCGGTTTTGCCTGATAAGATGTTAAAAATCACGTATGATTCCATCTCACAGGGTCTATCCGGTGGTAGTTTTTCACCTGCTTCCAATTCAATTATCCTTACCTTAAAAGTATCTGTTATATACAGTTCATTTTTATGCCTTTCGGTGTAAGGCGATGCATGTATTGATTTTAAATTTATTAAGCGCATAATCTTTGCATATTTATTGATTTTGTTTATTTGCTTTTTCAGCATTTTCTTCTTCGCGGATATCTTTTTCCAGTTTTTGGTTAATCTGATGATTGATTACGGCATTTTCGACTGACTCAGGTGTAATTTCTTGCGTGTTTTTGCTGAAGAGCTTTTTGGTTTTTACCAGCAATTCATTCGAAATCAAAATCTGGATTGGCAAAGTCAGCAGGATAAAAAGACCGCCAAAAAGGATTCCATAAGCCACAGACATAGCCATAGGGCTAAGAAACCGTGCCTCAGGGCTCTGCTCCAGAACCAACGGCATAAGGCCGGCTGTTGTGGTGAGTGTAGTTAGCAGGATAGGCCGGAACCTTGATCTGGCCGTTTCTATGGCCGCCTGGAATACCTTATGCCCTTCTATTAAAAGCTGATTGTACCTGGATACAAAAATAACAGAGTCGTTAATAATCACTCCCGTTAATGCCACAAGGCCCCATATGCTGAACATACAAAGCGGTTCGCCGTGGATGGAATGCCCCCAAATGGCCCCCATGATTCCCAATGGTATAGATAGGATGATAATAAAACCTTGCCGGAAAGATTTAAAATAGATGACGATCACCAGCACAATAATGAGCAGCGCCAGCCCAAAGTACTTGACCAGGCTTTGAATCTGCTCCTGGGTGTCTTTTTTTTGACCCATATGTGTGTAGGTAATCCCCGGGTATTTCTTTAAAATTTCGGGTAAAATGTTATTCTCTACTTCATTCAATATGGGACTGATCGATGCCCGCTCATCTTTCATGTAGGCATCTACGCGGATGACCCGCTGCCCGTTATAGCCGTTAATCATGCTCAGCGACCGGCCCATGGTCATATCGGCCACCGTAGTGAGCGGGAAATTTCCCTGGGAGGTGCGAATCAACATATTTTCCATTTGACCGATGGTTTCCCGGTTTTCGTCCGGGTACCGCACATAAAACCAGATTTCATCTTTCCCGTCCTGAATTCGCTGGGCAAGTCCGCTATAATAACCTTCCCGCACCTGCCGCATCAACGATGCCTGTGTTAAGCCCATTGTGTATGCTTTCGGTTTTAACCGGATGCGTATTTCCTGGCTTCCTAACTGGCTGTTGTCTGTTACGTTATAGAGTTCGTTCAGACCTGCTAATGCATCTTTGAGTTCTCTTTTTGCTTTCTCCAGCGTGTTCAGGTCATATCCCAACAAACCGATTGAAACGGGTGCTCCAAAACGTTGGGCGCGTCCACTGGAAGTCCCCATGGCAAACTTATAAGCTTCCGGGATTTCACCAAGTTTTTGGTTTAAGGTTTTTTGAATGGTTTTATCGGTTACTTTTGTTCCTTCCGTAGTGTTTAGAAATACCCGGATTACCCCGGCATGCGTTCCATTTTCTATCCCGTTAAAGGCACTACCCAGATTTATCTGGGTGGTTTTAATAAAAGGTTTATTACGGTTATGCTCTTCCATCAATTCCTTATTTACTTCGTAGAGGTTTTTCTCTATCCATTGTAGCTTTTCAAAGGTTTGTTCTTTGTGTTCGCCGGGTTTTAGTGCCAGGTCGATATTGAACATCTCCGAAGGGCTGGGCGGGAAAAAAGTAAACGGAATATGCCCGCTGATTACCATGCCAGCGGTAATGATCATTAAACTGGTTATGACGATGATTGTCAATCCTTTGGCCTGAAGGATTATTCTTAAAAACGGCATATAAAGTCGATCACGCAAAACATACACTATTTTGTTGGAAATACGGCTTAACCGGCTGGTTTTGTTGTCTGCTTTCAAAACTTTCGGGTTTCCCACATGACCAGGTAATACAAAAACCCCTTCAACCAGGGAGAATATCAGGCATATAACCGCTACAAACCCCATTGCATATAACATTCCCAGAAATGCTGCCGGAATTCCCCAGGCCACCCAAAGTGAGAGTCTGAAATTGAGAAGCAGCGTGAGCAGTATCACAACGAGGAAAATGCCCATTACCGCATTCTTGATGAATACAGAAAGCTCCGAATTGATGTTTTCGGTGTAATCCTCTAAAATCGTAATTTGAAATTGGTCGTGCGCCTCATTGAATGTGCGAACATAATTGTTGGCAAATGTCGAAATCTCTTCCAGGTCTTCAGTATGCAGTTTGGTAATGTTAAGGATCACCGCAAGTCTTCCATTTACAAAGCTTTCTTTCGGGTCTTCTTCGTATTGATTACGTAAACTTTTTTCCCGTTGATTAAAGCCTCGCGTGGAATTTTTATGCCTTTAACTTGTTTGTTGATATCAAAGGTAGCTACAGCGAATTCTCCGATTTTAAGAGCCTGCTTTCCTTTTGGAATGTAGTTGACATAAACTTTAACCGTTTGTGTCGTTTCATCTACGAAACCGGCAACCCGCGACACTGAGCCGGATGCTGTAAAGGTATCTTCTCCGGTTATGGTAACCGGTATTCCCGGTTCAATCCATTTGGCATCTTGCGGGGGAACCGGCACCACCATTTCAAGGCGATCGGTTCTTACGATAGTAGCCAGGACTGCTCCCATACCTGCTACAGCCCCGGTTTGCCGTTGGATATTCCTGAAGGAACCATCAAAAGGAGCATATATTTTGTATTTGTTCAAATTAATTTCCTGGCTACTGATTGAATAGTATTCTGACAAAATACCTTTTGATGACAGATAAACCTGCTCTTTATCTGATTGAATATCAGGAAATGGCGGAAGACTAGCATGGACTTTAATTGAATTGAAGAAAATGGTCCATTTGTTATACTCTCTGGGAAAGTCAATTTTCAAATCGGGTAAAATGGCGCTCAGCTTTTGCAGAAAATTGCTCTTGCTTGCAGTAAGAGAGGCCTTTATGTCGTCGTCGTAAATACGGATCAACAAATCTCCCTTATTGAACCGCTCGCCTTCCTTAAACACAATATTCCCTTGCATGATACGTCCGTTGACCTCGGCAGACAGCGTAACTGTTTCATAGCTTGAAATTCGGCCCTGATGTGAAATGGAAGACTCCACAGGTTCATTCACAACCTTTTGTGCCTTGACATACAGGGAACTTTCCTGCTTCTGCTTTTTCTGAGCCTGGGGCTTATTTTTCATCAATGAAAATGTTAAGAAAACAGCTCCTGCCAGAATGATAACTCCCGCAATGCTAAAAATAAATTTTGATTTCATATAGGTGGTATTTTATTCATTTAATCTTAAGTTTAATATGACACCATAACGGGTTTAAACTTGCGGGTGTCGATTTTTAAATATTAATCAACATCAATATGTACGATTCGATATGCTCAAGCGAAGCATTAACTATTTTATTTTTGAAAATAAAACGAACAATAATGCAAGTTTTCTGGCACAAGTGTGTCTCATTAAGAATTACCCATAAAAGGTGTTCTAAATGAAAAGGAAAATATTAAAACCAATTTTCAACTTTGTCATGCTAACCGGATTTTTGATTTCGGCCTCGTGTGCGCGTTTGCCAATCTTAACTGCTAAGAAGAATATTCCGGTTGAGCAGAATGAAATGACAGGAAATTATGACCGTGAAACAAACATAAGATATCATGTTACGCATGACAGTTCAGAAATTTATTTAAAGTTTTACACAGCAGACATTAGAACTCAGATTCAAATGCTAAGAGGTGGGCTCTCCTTTTATTTCGATGAAAATGGGAAAACGAAGGCTGACAAATCCTGGACCTTTCCTCATTTTTCGCCTGCTCAGGCAAAGCGAAATTTAGCCACTAATTCTACTGAACTTTTTTCCGTTTCAACAAAAAAACGCTCACAGATGCTGTATCAATTATTCCAACTGAATGAACATTATATTTTGTTGAAAGGATTTGATGGCACGGAATCGCATGAAGTAATTCAACGCAATGATGAAAAAAGCCCTGTTCGAATCAACACATTAATGGATAGTGCCGGAGTCTTTCATTTGATTTTTGCCATTCAAAAATCTAAACTTTTTAAACCCGAAAGAGGAGTACACAATTTTTCAATTGGAGTTAGATCGGCCGGAAGCCAACGACAAAATCATTCGTTTACCCGTTCATCAGGGCAAAACATAAGCAAAGGCGGAAGAGGAGGCAAAGGAAAAGGAGGTATGACAGGTACAGGAAAAGGCTCCATGAGTGCAACCCCGGCAGACAGAAAAAAAGGAATGGAAGCTTCCATCGATTTTTGGTTTAGAGTGAACTTTGAAGAAAGTTAAAAGATTTTAAAAACACAGATTTAAGCACACATCCGAAACTGGTTAATGCCCAAAATTATTTCGGTTTCAGCTTCTACACCCAAACCTACTTGAAAGAATTGGATAATGCTCTTGTTGATGAAGCGATGGAAGTATTATTGTAAATTATAGTACCAATTTTTTAGCATGATAGTACAATACTGTTCAGATTTACATCTGGAATTTCC
>CAYTDH010000273.1:0-6538 GCA_964436325.1 uncultured Tangfeifania sp. | reverse complement strand
TTTTAAACCCCATGAGTAAAATTCCCTACACAAAACCATGGATTTCTTATCTTGATCAGCTTCAAAAGGTTAAAAAGAGGGGATTAATCATTCCGGATGAGGACGAATTTCTACGATTAATCGAGATTAAAAGCTATTACCGGTTAAGTGGTTACTGGTATCCTCTGCTCGAAGATAAACGCAGGCACAGTTTCAAAGAAGGGGCAAACTTCAAAACCGCGATGCAAATCTATCAGTTCGACCGCGAACTTCGTCAACTGGTTATCAATGAAATGGAAAAGATTGAAGTTGCAGTGCGGGCAAAAATGGTATATATTCTTTCACATTTCTTTGGACCGTTTTGGTACACTGAACCGAAAAACTTTTCAAACGCCAAGTTACACCGGGATACCATTTCTAAAATAGAAGATGAATTTAGACGAAGTGATGCCCAGTTCATCAGGGCGTATAAAAAGAAATATTCCGACCCATTGCCACCAAGCTGGACTGCTTTTGAAATAGTATCGTTCGGCTCGCTTTCCAAACTGTATTCCAATTTCAGGTCGGGTAAAAGTAAACGGGAAGTGGCTCACTGGTTCGGATTAGACGACCGTACATTCAGTTCCTGGTTACACAGTCTCGTGTATGTCCGTAATGTTTGTGCACATCATGCCCGCTTGTGGAACAGGGTTATGCGAATTCAACCCAACTACCCGGGTAAGCCGTTGAATCAATGGTTAAACAATTCCAAAATTGCAAATACCAGAACCTATTATATCCTCTCCATGATTATTTATCTGTTGCAAACGCTGGATAATGGTCATCCCTTTATACATGATTTTAAAAAACTATTAAAAGAATATCCGAATATTTTCCCTGGAGCAATGGGATTTCCTGCTGACTGGGAAAAAGAACCACTATGGAAAGAATAAGCTAATAAAACCGAAGATATGAATCCGTTTAAAGTATTTCAGGAAGTAAAACAGCAGTACAAATCGTACATCCAAACCTTTCAAATTTTCAAAAATAAAGACATTGAAAACTATGTCCATACCCAAATTGAGTCAGGGAAACTGCTTTGGCAGGAGCCAATTATTCAAATTTCCAAACGATTTAAAGCGGGAAAGACAATTCCAGAATTGATTGATGCAGGAATACTTCATCCAGCTACTAAAGAAGTGTTCAGGCTAACAAATGAAAAAACAGGTGAAAAGTTTTTAATTCACCCTCACCTCCACCAGGAGCAAGCCATTGAGATAGGCTCTAATAAAAAAGAAAGCCTGATGGTTACGACGGGTACTGGATCAGGAAAATCGTTGTGTTACGAGATACCCATTGTTGACTACTGTTTGAAAGCTAAAGAAGAGGGGAAGAATGGCATAAAAGCCATTATCATATATCTGATGAATGCTCTTGCCAACTCACAATACCAGGAACTGGCACAGAAACTTGCCGGGAGTGGACTTAAAATTGGTCTCTACACCGGCGATACCGATACAACTCCAGATAATGCACTGGAGAAATATCAGGAGATTTTTGGTGAGAATGCATTACCAAACGACAGTGAAATTATTTCTCGTACAGAAATAAAAAACAATTCATGAGAGTGAATTACCTGATAATTGGTTTACACCCGTTCAAAGAAATCGGGCATCGAGGCATAAAGATAAATTCCCTACCAATGGAACATTGGATACGGAACAAAACAAATTTGAAAAGTATTATCCCAATGAAAATAGAAAAGGAACTTTTATCCCCTACCCGTTTCCTATCTGCCTAAATTGCGGGACTGTTCATTCAGGTAGTACGGTGGAGTATAGTAAATTATTTTTACTGAACTCAGTAGGGAGAGCTACAGGTACTGATGTAATAACGACAACCTCAATTAATGCATCTCCAAAGGATGAAAAAAAGATAATTGGGTTCTCTGATAACCGGCAGGATACAGCTTTCCAATCAGGGCATTTAAATCACTGGTATTCTCAAATTTACTTCAGAAGAATTTTTTATGAAATAATAAAGAACAAAGAAGAGGCAATACCTGTAAAGGATTTACCACGCCTGCTTTTCCCTAAAATCATCGATGAAAAACAGTTCAAGCCTGTCATTCGAAGACAATTACGTGAGAAATATGAAACCTATCTTGAAACGTTCCTTTTTGTTGAGATAAGAGGAACAAAAAGATTTACATCCATAAATCTTGAGGATGTAGGACTACTTGAAATCCAATATGATTCATTACAAGAGTCCGTTGAGGAAGAAATAAATGAAGAATTTCAAATTCTAAAATCGCTGATAAACGATGTTAGGTACGATTTAATTCAGGGATTTTTCGAAATCTTTAGAAGAGAGGTTGCTGTTGGTCACCCTAATTTGATGCATAAAGATAATTTACGGACAATTTATTCATTTATTGATAAATATGTGCCAGATAAAAGGATATTTGAGGCGGTTGAAGAAATGAATATGAATATCTTCAGCAATGTACCAAAAGAGAATTTCAGGAAATCTGAAATGACCTATCATTCTCTGAATAATTCATTCACAATTAAAAACTGGATTAAAAAATGCATTCCAACGATTGAAAACAATGAAATCGATTTATGTATCAATGAAATTGTTCGGTTTGGAATAGAGAATACTTATCTGCAGGAAGAAAAGTATTTTGGGCAAAAGTATTATGTACTCAATCCGGATTTGGTGATGGTAAAATCATTGAAAAACGGATTTGATAAAGAGTGTCCCCAATGCAACAGCCAGTATAACTGGAAAACTGTTGATGCTTGCTTAAAAAACAGTTGCAAAAACGGATTGAGAAAAGCACGGATTAAAAAAGATTTCTATTATTTGCAGTACACACAATTAAATGAAAATAATCAGATTATTGTTGCTGACGAACATTCTGCACAGGTACCCGGTCAGGAGAGAAAAGTAAAAGAAAATAAATTTAAAATGACACCCGCTGAAATTCAGGTTTTGTTCGCAACTCCTACCATGGAATTGGGGATAGATATTGGTACCCTATCCTCGGTTTATATGCGCAATGTTCCACCTAATCCAAGTAACTATGCACAGCGTGCAGGTCGCGCAGGACGTAGCGGACAGGGCTCCATAATTCAAACATTTTGTGGTTCCGGTCCGGGTAGAGGTACGCATGACCAGTATTTTTACAATCATCCTACTGAAATTGTCGCTGGTAAAATATCGGTTCCGCGATTTAACCTGGATAATGAATCACTATTCCTGTCTCATATAAATGCATTAGTATTACAAACCATTGACCTACGTTTTCCATTTGCCGCTGAAAAACTCATTGATTTTAACGATGAGAATTTGGCTATGTTTGAGCCAGTGGTTGATGATTTTATAAAAAAAAGTAAGTAAAACCAAGACTCTGATTATCCCGAATATTAAGTTTGCTTTTGAGAAAGAGATTGATGAAGCTACTACTTTCGAACTTGATACCATTGAAAAGAAAGTGGATGATTTCACTTATAATCTTGATGAAGCTCTGAATTATCTGAGAGATGATTATCTGGAGTCGAAAGAAGAAATTAAATATTTGACCAAAAGAATTCAAGAGGAAGGTGATGCACACAACTACTATTTAACGAGCCGTAGAGGAGCACTTGAGAAACGCAATGAAAATATCAGGCAAGGAAAAGGGGAATGTTTATTCCAATCCACAGGAAGCAACATCAATTCAATTTCCACGTATGCAGGAAAAGAGAAGAATGCGAATAACTGCAGAAGAAGAAGAACGTGCGAAAGCCGGATATAAAATCATTAACAGTTACACCAAAAGCGCCAATGCTAAAACAAAGAAACTGGTAAAAGAAAATAAGTCATTGGCAAAACTTACATTCGAAAGGACAGCACAATTCCGACATGTTAATCTTGGTTCTCAACTGGATTTTAACCGGGGAGATATCGGCTTTAATCTGGATATTATAAACAGAGAATGGGTTAGCAAAGACAATAACGGTCTTCAACGGTATTTAACTGATAGAAAAGTTAATGCAAATGATGTCCACAGGCAAATTAACCTGATGGTGGAATCAAGGAACGATGTTATAGTTTTAGAAGCTACAGATTCTGTAAAGAGTGATACTGAAGGATTCGGACTAACACTTGTTAACACACTTGTACAGGCAATTTGTAATGTTCTGAATCTTGATGAATCAGAAATCCATGGGTATTATCAGCCAATTCATAATCAAAATGGGCGGGTAGTTATTTTTGAGACTTCTGAAGGTGGAACCGGAACGTTATCCTCAATTGTAGCAAGTGAGGACTTAATCAGGAAAATAGCATTGAAAGCTCTGAATATTCTTCATTTCGACAACGATGGAAATGACCTGGAAGGTGCATGTGCCCACTCCTGCTATAATTGCATTTGCAATTTCTACAACCAACGTATTCACAAGCAGCTCGACAGGCACTTAGTACGTGACTTCCTACTGGATTTATCCACGTTTAAAGGTTTTGAGAAAGCAAAGGATAATGCTGTGTTATACGAAGCTTATATTAAAGATGATAAAACCACATCTCTTGAAAAAGAAGTTTTAAAGCGGCTAAATGAAAACGGGGTTGATATGCCCGAAGAAATTCACAAAGTCATAACTCACAAAGGCGAAACAATTGCTGAAGCTGACCTCTTTTACGAACCACGTTTTTGCGTTTTCATCGACGGTCCGGACCACGATATGGAACATATTAAACGTGATGATGCCACCAAGCGAAAAAAGGTCCTGATTATAAACTCATAGATGATTACCGGGTTTGGTTTGCGAACAGGTAAGTTTAATAAACAATAGAAAAACAATACATACTCCATCCGTTAGTTAAGTTTTTTGCCAAAATCTAAACTAAGACAAAGCTTATTCTTATTTTTAACCGAAAAGCTGATTATGGAAACAGAGCAACTACAAAATATTATATCAATGGGTGAAGGTTACCAGGCGGAGTTTAAAAAGTCGGTGCCTTCAAAGAAAAGGGAAATTGCAGAGGAAGTTTGTGCATTTGCCAATGCTGCCGGAGGACTTGTACTAATTGGTGTTGATGACGATAATACTATCCACGGAGTATCAATCAATAATAAAAAACGTTCGGAAATACAGGATGCTCTAAACAACATTACCCCAACACTCCGTTGTAGTTTTCAGGATTACACCTTACCGGAAGGAAATGTATTTGTAATTGAGCTGCCCTCCGGTGCACAAAAACCTTATGTGTATGGCGGCGCCAGTTATGTACGCATCGGTCCCAACTCTCAGAAGCTTTCCACTGCGGAAGAAATGCGGGAGTTTTTTCAAAAATCGGATAAAATATTTTTTGATGAAAATAATGGATTTTATAGCCGAAAAACCGGGAATTACGATTAATGCCTTACATAAGACGGTTGGGATAAGTACTACTTCCATCGAAAATAATTTGAGGATTTTAAAAGAAAAACAATTATTATACAGGTTTGGTGGAGCCAGAAAAGGTAAATGGGTGATAATTGATAAGTTGGGAGAAAGGTTGGGAGGAAAATGAAAGTTCAATTCTTTTCTATGTGCTAACCATCAGTTATTTACTGATTTTTTTTATGGCAGGGTTGGGAGAAGGATTGGGAGAAAAACAGAAGCATTAAAATTAGAAGAAGGGTTAGTTTAACATGTATTTTTTAAATGGAGCAAAAAAATGAACCGAATAGAAGAAGCACTGCAAAGACTATTTCAAAAGTACAGAGTAGTTTTCTGGTATGATGAGAAAAAAGAGCTGACGCAACAGTTTCAGGCTATCTCCCTACCCGGTGTAGAAAAGGTGAAGGTAGAAAATAATCAGTTTGAGGTAAAACATGAGATACTTCTAATTCAGTTACGCTTTCACGCTCCTGAAGTGCTTCTAATACAACTTTGGTTTTAAACTCAGGTGTGAATTTTCGTTTTGATCTCATGACAACAAATTTAGTAGTTTTTTAAATCTTAACTTGCTGTTCTAATTTTTGGGGTAATTACAATTTTTCAAAAAACAAATGGAAGATATGATATAGCTGAATATTATCAGGAAAACAGATTCTGCAAAGATTGCGAGATAACGATATTACAAAAATAACTAAACCACAAAAAATAAAAAGAGTAAAACTGATTCACAAAGAGAACTCTGATTGCATTGAGATTTAAAAAGATACAATTTCGAGATAAACCATGGAGCTTTCCCTTCAACTAATTTGAATAACATCAGGACCTGGTAATTGTAACCAAAAGCATTTTGATCAATCGTTGCAATTACCTTTTCGACAATCCCCCTCTTGAGAAGATTCTTCAACCTTTTGCTTGTTGGTCCTTCACTTAATCCGATTTGATTTGCTAACTCTTTCGATGCAATCCTTCCATTCTTTTGTAAGATGTTCAGAATTTGGATGTCGATAGCATCCACCCGTTTTTTACGTGACATAAAATAAACATTTAAGTTAAAAAATATACCCCACCCGGCACCATTCCGGGCGCAAAAGAGGGGGGAGTTCGAATAAGGTGGTAGCTGCAAAGGCAGGGGCAAAAAAATTATATAAAAA
>CAYTDH010000272.1:0-6599 GCA_964436325.1 uncultured Tangfeifania sp. | reverse complement strand
AAGACTACCGCGAAATTCTCCTGGAGAATTTGCCGGGAATTGATGTTTACCTTTTTAATAATGAGTTCAGGCATGTTTTGGCTGGTGGTCGGGAAAAGGAGAAAATGGGGCTTTCCAATGCCGATTTTAATGGGAAAACCCTTTTTGAGGTGTTTGATGAGAAAACACAGAAAAGATTATTTGCCTTTTATCGCAATGCCCTGGATGGTAAATTGTCGGAAGGGGAAGTACGCATAAAAAAGAATATCTATTTTGTGAGTGCTTCTCCTGTTTTTGGTTTCCGTAAAAATGTTGTGGGAGGTGCTATTATTTTGCAGGATGTTACCAAGGAGAAAGAGGTGGAGAAAAATTTGATTAAGGCTAAGCGTGAAGCTGAAGAGGCCGATAAAGCCAAATCGGTATTCCTTGCAAATATGAGTCACGAAATCCGGACTCCACTGAACGCCATCATCGGGTTCACCGGGTTATTAAATAAAACCAGTATGACCCCCATTCAGAAAAAATATACCGGTTTGATTGCTCAATCATCAGAACACCTGCTTTCTGTGGTTAACGAAGTGTTGTTTTTGTTCAAGCTGGGTATGGGAAAGGTTTTTATTGAACGGGTTCCTTTCTATTCGCGGCAGCTTATTCAGAATGTAGAGGAGCTGCTCCTTTTCCGGGCCAGGGAGAAGCATCTGGGGCTTCATTTTTCGGTGGCGGAGAATGTTCCGGAGCGGGTCATCGGTGACCCTTTTCGTATGAAGCAGATTTTAATGAATTTAGTAGGGAATGCACTTAAATATACCGAAAAGGGAGAGGTCAATATCCGCGTTTTTACCGAGCGATCAACAACTAAAAATGTTTTTCTGCGGTTTGAGGTCGAAGATACGGGGATGGGAATTTCCAAGGAGGATATGGATAAGATTTTTGAAGAGTTTTCCCAGGTGGGAGCAAATAATATTAATGTGCGGAAAGGGGCTGGTTTGGGGTTGACTATCGTTCGGAAACTGGTGGATTTATTCGGGGGACGTCTTCATGTGGAGAGTGAACCGGGTCAGGGATCGGTATTTACGGTGGTTATTCCTTTTATAAAAGCAAGAAATAAAGGAGAGGAGAAGCTCCGGAAGGAGTTCAATCCCGATTATAAGCTTCTTCGAAATAAGCGTATTTTTTATGTCGATGACGATGAGAATAACCTTTTACTCGGAGAATCTCTTTTTAAACAGTGGGAAACCTCCTGCCAAATGGCCCGGAATGGTTCTGAGGCCCTGAAATGGCTTCAGGAAGAGGAGTATGATATTGTTTTGCTGGATATACAAATGCCCGGGCTTTCCGGGGTAGACGTTGTGAAAAAAATAAGGAAACAGAAACAGAATCCCAACCGCCAGACCAAAATGCTTGCTGTTACAGCGAATGTGATGGAACGTGATCTGGAGCATTACCTGGACAGTGGCTTTGACGATTACATTTTAAAACCTTTCAGGGAAGAAAACCTTTTTAATAAGATTTGTAACCTGCTGGATTTATATCCTGAACCTTTACCGGAGGCGGGAAACACCACCCGGAATGAGCAACAGGAAAGCGAGAAAAATGATTTTGATGCTTCTACGTTACTGAAAATGGCCGGAGGGAATCATGCTTTTTTCAATAAAATGATTGATACGTTTGTCAGAAATGCCCGGGAAACAGCCGAATCGCTGGAGAAGCTTTCGGAGGAAGAGGACTGGCAGGGTGTTGCCCAAAAGGCACATAAGGCTTTGCCTTCTTTTCGGTATTTCGGGCTTAACCAGCTCGTTCAAAATCTTATCCGCCTTGAGCGATTGGGGCTCCATGAAAAAAATTATGCACCAATGCCCTCTTTGGCCCGTGAAACTGCTTATGGCATAAAAGAAATCGTTGAAGAAGCTCAAAAAGCTAAAATTTATAAGGGTGAAAATTGATAAAGTATAGAATTCTTTTAGTTTTGTTCGAATGGCAATGACCTTTTTGGAATGGAAATTGACTTTTATGGAATTGGAGCTTGAAAATGGAAAAAGATGGAAGATGGAAAATGAAAGATGACAAATGAGATGAAACGTAGCAATAAAAAAGTACTTTGTATAGACTCGGATCCTGTTTTTCTGGATCATCAGGAAGAGAAACTGGAAAATGAGGAGTTGGGGAATTATTTTTTTCCGTTCAATGATTTTAGAAAGGCACTTCAATTTATTGAAAAACAGATAATTTCAAATAATGAGAAACTCCATTATATTTTGCTGGATGAAGAGATTACAGGTGAAAGACTTACCCGTTCTCTGGAACGCATTTCCGGGCTCAAATCTTTTTTAAACAAGCCGGAAGTCATTGTTTGCACCCGGAGCAACAGTGATGAGCTGCGGAATCAGGTAATGCAATACCCTTTTGTGAGTGCCTTTTTGGTAAAACCCATCCCTCCCAATTACATTGAATTTTTAATCACGGGAAACTTCAGTTGACCCTGTTTTAAGCTCACCATTCCACGGGAAAGTATTATATGTTCCACAGTTTGTGGAATTTTCTCTACAATAGTCCGGAATCATGGAACGTGATGATTTGAATATAAGATACTGTTTTTAAGTCTTTTGTGTTCAATCTTGAACTTTAGTTCCGGAATGGAATGCTTTTTTCATTATTAAGACTGGATTTGAATTAAAAAGAAATGTAATTTTTTTTGGATTAATTACGTACAAATAATAAAATAAAAGTAAAAAATTATGGACAAAGGAACAAAAAACGCATTGATTGGATTTTTAGCCGGAGCAGCGGCAGGAGCATTAACAGGTATATTGGTTGCTCCGGAAAAAGGGTCTAAGACCCGTAAGGATATTTCCAAAAAAGTGAAGAATGTTAAAAAGGAAGTAACGGAAACACTGGGAGAGAAAGTTGACACCCTTAAAGAACAGGTGGATGAAGTTGTTAATGAGATGAGGGGAAGAGTACAGGAAGCCGAAGCGAAGGTGAAAGAGAAAGTGGATGAAAAAACTTCTTCCGTGAAATCTGGGAAATAACGGACTCTGACAGCTTCCGGAAAGCATTTAGCAGGTTTTTCGGGGGCTGTTTTTTTGTTTCTTGTTTTGGAAACTCCGGAACAGAAACATTTTAAAGAAAATGAGAACCTGCCTGATTCGATGCTTGGTGGGTTCCATCATTTTCCATTCAAAGGAAACGATAAAAACCTTATTAAAAAGATTAACTGTTTTTTATTGATGCAATGAGCAAAGAATTAACAAAGAATATCGGTGAGTTAAATGGAGCCGTAAAAAGTTATGTCCAGACCAAAATCGATTTATTGAAACTTTCTCTGTTGGAGAAAGCCACGAGGTTCACTTCATACCTCTTTAGTTTTGTAATCATAACCATGTTTGTTATCCTGATTATTGGTTTTGCCGCAGCAGCATTTGCTATTTGGTATGGACAAGCATATCAGGATTACGTTGGAGGAGTGCTCATTGCAGGAGGTGCTCTTATCGTTGTGGCTTTGGTCTTTATCCTGTTGAGAAATAAGATTGTTACCAATTCCGTCATCCGTAATTTTTCGGATGTATTGTTTGATGAAGAAGAAAAACAGCATTAAGATGAAGCCAATAAGAAATATGCGGGAACTCCACCTGATGAGAGAAAAACTGGAATACCAGGAGAAACTGCTTGAAAAAGAGATGATTGATTCAACTGCGGATCTCATTGAGCACTTTTCCGATAAAGTGAGGGACATGGCTTTTGATCTGGGAACACACCTGGTGTTCCGGTTAATTGCTTCCAGCCGGAAACATAAAAAACCCGATGAGGAAGCGGAAGATTAGAATTTGAACAAAAAAAAATGAGCCATGGAAACAAATCTTTTATTACTTGATACCTACAAAAACATAGAGGAGCTTATCGCTTATGCCTTTTCGTTCAGTAACCGTTCGAAACGAAGTCTCAAGATTGTTTATGTTTTTGATTTTGAATGGATGCGGCAATCCTTTATGGTAGGTTCTGCTGCTCCCGTTGATCCTGCCCTGGTGGTCGTTGAAAAGAATGTGCGCAAAGAATTTAAGGTGGCGGAAACCCGGCTCAGGGAAATTACCGGAGATTATTTGAAAAAACATTCGGTAAATGTTCCTTTTGAAATTTACATTTCCGAAAACAACCGGATTGATGTGGTTCGTGAGGAGCATGAAAAAAGTCCGGGAATGATGTTGCTGGTCAACAACCGCCAGAGTTATTCTGAAGCCTCAGGAGGAATTATCGGGTATCCCAATCTTATTGAACATGTGGAATGTCCTGTATTTGTCATTCCGGATCATTCCTCCTATTCGGTTATGAAAGATGTCCTTTATGCCACCAACTACCACCCGGAAGATGTGGAGTCACTCAGGCATCTGAATGCACTACTTCAGAACAGTAAGGATATTCATTTCACCATTCTTCATAACCAACCCGAATTTGATTTTCAGGAAAAACTGAAGTGGAAAGGATTTCAGTCTATTGTAAAGGAAAAGACAGGAGAAGAGCGGTTTTCTTTTTACAGGGCTTCTGAAAAGGATACGGTCAGTGCTATAGAGGAATACACAAAAGAACATGATCCTGATTTACTTGTAATTATGCGGGAAAAAAGAGGTTTCTTTGAAGAACTTTTTCGTTCCAGTGAAACCAAAAGTGTATTAACTCATTTTCATAAACCGGTTTTGGTTTATCATGAAACCAACAATCATTAAAAAAAGATAAAAATGAAAAAAGCAACAAAAAACGCATTAATGGGATTTTTTGCCGGAGCTGCTGTCGGAGCTGCAGCAGGAATCTTAATGGCCCCGGAAAAAGGCTCGAAAACCCGGGATGAAATCTCGCGGAAGGCCAAAGAGACGAAGAAGGATGTTACTGAGATGTTGAATGAAAAAGTGGAGATTCTTAAAGAACAGATGAACAAACTGGTCATTGAAGCTTTGGAAAAGGTGAAAGACGCCGCAGCTAAAGTGACCGAAGCAGGGGAGAAAGTGGCCGAGGCCGGGGAAAAAGTAACTGAAACCGGAGGAAAAGTGACCGAGACCGGAGAAAAGGTATCAGAAAAAGCAGATCAGAAAATTGCTTCGAAGAAAGCTCCTAAAGAGGAAGGTTAATTATAGCATGTAAACCAGGCCGTTAATGAATTTCGAGGAACCGGAGGATTTCTTTTGCAGAATCCCGGGAGGGACTTTCACTTTCCCGGGATTGAAATATCCGCACATTTTTTTCGGGCAGCAGAGAAATCAGCCGTTCCTGGTCGTAAAAGGGTAAGCTCCCCGGAGCTACATAAAAAGCACTCCATGGATCGTAATATTCCTCTTCGATCAGTTTTTTAAATGCTTCCGGTGGATTGAACACGATAATTTTCCGGAAAGGGTTGCTCAGAGCTGCGAAGTGCAAGAGCGGGGATGTTGCATTTTCCTGAACAAGGACATCCACCCCTGGGGGGGTAGGATTATGCTGTGGGTTAACAAATTGCATGAATATGTCGATTGCTTCCGCCTGGATTCCGGGAACACTTTTCCCAATAAGATTGGCTCCAAACGTATAATTAAACGGAACTCCCCGGACAAAGCCATCGCCGGAAAAGCCCGGATCATGAAGTTCTCCCGTTCCCGGAAGATCGCATGAAATCACCTTGTACCCTTCTTCAAGAAAAGCAGGAAGCATCGCTTCCTCCAATATTTTCTCTTTACCGCCGGGATGGATCCAGACCAGGGTTTTGGTGGGACTCATCTCTTCTTTTTGGACTATGAAAACGGGAAGCGCAAAATCTTCCTGGTCATTTTCAAGGAAATACTTTTTTATTTCCTGTCCGGATGCGGAAAACCTCCCGGTATATACCGATGAGGTCAACTTCCGGTTAAAATGGATTCCTGCGATATTTTTTATAAATGCTTTCAGTTTATTTTGAGGAACCTCAAGGGGTAAAAAATATTTTTTATTCAGGCTGAAAACCGTTTCACCAGGGAATGAAGTACCCACCTGACCTGTAGGGGTTACATGAAGTTCATCAGGGGAAAAGAGGGTTACCATTTCATCGGTTTTGTTTCCCGGGAGATTTAAATGTTTTTGGAAAAAAGCATAAACGGTTTCCCGGTTATTTTTTGTGGATTCGTGGATGCCGTTATCTTCAGTGAATTCAACATTTTCCGGTTTCCCGAAAGCATCAAAAGACCTTTTTGCTTCCGAAAAGGTTTCCCGCGCCCCCTGGATACTGAAAAAGTCGTGGGTTGTGGTAACAATGAGGGTGGGGTTGGGTGCCCGTGCATGCAGGAAGTCCGGATGGTTAAATCCTTGTTCGATAGCCCGGTAGGGGTTTTGCTCTGCATCCTGGGGGCCTATAGATTGCAGCAGCCTTTGGAATGAAGTAATATAGCATTCAGGGGCAGAAGCATAGATGCGTTGATCGCAGGCACCAATCAGGGCCGATTGGGTTCCGCCTCCCGAACGGCCGGTAATCCCGATGCGTTCTATATCTACCTCCGGCCGGGTTTCCAGATAGTCAACCGCCCGTATTCCGTCCCAAATGAAATAGTCGGAAAGCGAAGAACCGGTGAGCAAAGTTTGGGCGCCGGCATAGGAATGCTCAGTGGTGGCACCCCCCACTTTCGATT
>CAYTDH010000271.1:0-6617 GCA_964436325.1 uncultured Tangfeifania sp. | reverse complement strand
CAGGATGAAAAAAAAATAGGATTGGAAAATTTTTCAGGGAAAAAATTAATTCTTTATTTTTATCCAAAAGATAACACCCCCGGATGTACAGCCGAATCGTGCAATCTGAATGACAATTACGGAGAATGGTTGGAGAGGGGATATGAAGTTTTAGGCGTAAGCCCCGACAGTGTGAAATCGCATCAGAAATTTAAGGAGAAATACGGGTTGAAATTTGACCTTATCGCCGATACCGAAAAAGAGATTTTAAAAGCATACGGAGCCTGGGGCGAAAAGAGTATGTACGGGAAAAAATATATGGGGGTTTTGCGAACAACCTTTATTATTGATGAACAAGGAGTGATAGAGGGAGTTTTTGAGAAGGTGAAAACCAAAGACCACACAAATCAGATATTAAAAACCCTGAATAGTTAACCTCAAAAAAAATGAAGAAAGAAGAAAAAGCCAACATGAACAAGGAAAAGCTGAAGGCGCTTCAGCTTACCATGGACAAAATTGAAAAGAGCTACGGAAAGGGCTCCATTATGCGGATGGGCGACCGTGCGGTAGAAGACCTCCCGGCCATTTCTTCCGGCTCGGTAGCTTTGGACATAGCCCTGGGGGTAGGAGGATACCCCAAAGGCCGTGTGGTTGAAATCTACGGCCCGGAGTCCTCCGGTAAAACCACTCTGGCCATTCACGCCATTGCCGAAGCTCAAAAAGCCGGTGGCATTGCGGCTATTGTGGATGCCGAACACGCTTTCGATCCCTATTACGCCAAGAAGCTGGGTGTTGATACTGAAGAACTGTTGATTTCCCAGCCTGATAACGGGGAACAGGCCCTTGAAATTGTGGATAACCTCGTTCGCTCCGGCGCCATCGATATTATTGTAATTGACTCTGTTGCAGCCCTCACTCCCAAAGCTGAACTCGAAGGGGAGATGGGCGATTCGAAGATGGGACTGCAGGCCCGCCTGATGTCGCAGGCCCTGCGAAAACTTACCGGGAATATCAGCAAAACCAAAACATCGTGTATTTTTATCAATCAGCTCCGGGAGAAAATCGGGGTGATGTTTGGGAATCCTGAAACGACAACGGGTGGAAATGCCTTGAAATTCTATTCATCGGTTCGCCTCGATATCAGGCGTATTGGTCAGATTAAAGACGGGGATGAGGTAAGTGGAATCAATGTGCGGGTGAAAGTGGTGAAGAATAAAGTAGCTCCCCCTTTCCGGAAAGCGGAATTTGATATCCTTTATGGTGAAGGCATATCCAAATCCGGGGAATTGATCGATCTGGGTGTCCAGTTAAACATTATTAAAAAAAGCGGCTCCTGGTTTAGTTACGGAGATACCAAACTGGGTCAGGGACGTGAAACGGTCCGTAATTTAATTTTGGATAATCCGGAACTCGCCGGCGAACTGGAGACCAAAATTATGGAGGCCATCACGACAAAAACGACAGAATAAATCATGAGTTACGGCAGAAATACTGGATGAAACGCATCTGTCGATTCATCCAGTTTTTTTTTAATTATTAAAACAGTTGGAATGAAGGTTTTAAAATTCGGTGGCAGCTCGGTGGGGTCGGCCCAAAATATTCAAAAAGTAAAAGAGATTGTTCTTCAGCAAAAGGAGGATGTTATTGTTGTTGTTTCCGCTTTGGGTGGTGTTACCGATTTAATTTTGCATGCTGCTATGGTGGCCTCTTTGGGTGAAGAGGACTTCCATAAAACATTGGAAGAGATAAGAAAAAAGCATAAAGATGTAACCAGCGGGCTTTTTAATGGTGCTGATTCCGTGGTTCAGAAGGTGGATGAATTGCTCGATGAGATGGAACAGATACTTACAGGGATTACCCTTGTGGGGGAGCTCACTCCCAAAACCCTCGACCGGATTGCCGGAATCGGAGAGCGCATTTCATCCCACATTGTGGCTGAATTCCTTCCTGGTGCCGTGCGTGAAGACGCCTCCGGTTTTATTCAAACCGACAGCAATTTTGGGAAGGCATCGGTTGATTTTGAAGCAACCAATCCAAAAATTGTTTCCCGTTTTAACGGTTTTAAGGGGATTGCCGTGGTTCCGGGGTTTATCGCCCGGAACGAAAAAGGGGATTTTTCTACCCTGGGCAGGGGCGGTTCTGATTATACCGCTGCCATTGTTGCAGCTGCACTTGATGTTTCTTCCCTGGAAATCTGGACAGATGTAGATGGTTTTATGACTGCTGATCCCCGGGTAATCCGAAAGGCATATACCATTCCCGAACTGACCTATTCCGAAGCCATGGAGCTTTCCCACTTTGGCGCGAAGGTGATTTATCCCCCTACCATCCTTCCGGTTTACCAAAAGGGAATTCCGATTCATATTAAAAATACTTTTCATCCGGAGAATGAAGGGACGTTGATACTTAGCAGTACCCAAAGCAGGAAAGACCGGCCCATTAAAGGGATATCCTCGATTTCGGAAATTGCCCTGGTAACCCTGCAGGGGATAGGGATGGTGGGTGTGACGGGAATATCGATGCGCTTGTTTACGGCCCTTGCCCGTATGAATGTGAATGTGATTCTCATCTCACAGGCTTCTTCCGAAAACTCCATCAGCGTGGCAGTGGATGAACATGCCGTGAAGCTGGCTGAAAATTCGCTTCGCCGGGAGTTTGAAAAAGAGATTGCTTCTGGTCAGGTGAGTAAAATATCGATTGAGGATGACCTTTCCATTGTGGCCATTGTTGGGGAAAACATGAAACATACCACCGGGATTGCCGGAAAGCTTTTTTCCACCATTGGTAAAAACGGGGTGAATGTGATTGCCATTGCCCAGGGAGCGTCGGAGTTGAATATTTCATGGGTGGTAAAATCCTCCGAATTGCGAAAAACCCTCAATGTGGTGCACGAATCGTTCTTCCTTTCGGAAAATGTGGAACTGAACGTCTTCCTGATGGGGATTGGTACAGTAGGTAGCAGTCTTCTGCAGCAATTGCAGCAACAACAACAAAAATTGCTGGGCGAGAAGCACCTCAAAATTAAACTTGCCGGAGTGGCCAACAGCAAAAGAATGATTTTTCTTCGCGACGGGCTCGATATTTCTTCCATTCCTGAAACCCTTGCCAATGCGGAGAAGAAGTCTACCCTTCCGGGATTCCTGGAAGAGATGAAAGCCATGAATATTTACAATTCGGTTTTTGTGGACTGTACTGCATCAGAGGATGTTGCGCGTTTGTACAAAGAAATATTGCAATCCAATATCTCCATTGTTACGGCCAATAAAGTCGCAGCTTCTTCGGCCTACGAAAATTACTTTTCCCTGAAAGAGACCGCCAAGCGCAAAGGGGTAAAATTCCTTTTTGAGACCAATGTGGGAGCCGGACTTCCCATTATCAATACGCTCAATGATTTGGTTTATTCAGGGGATCGAATCCTGAAAATTGAAGCTGTCCTTTCAGGAACCCTTAATTTTATTTTCAACACTATTTCGGCCGATGTTCCCCTGAGCCAAACCATCCGGATGGCCAAAGAAAAGGGCTTTTCTGAACCCGATCCACGGGTGGATTTAAGTGGTGTGGATGTGGCCCGGAAGATTTTAATCCTAGCACGCGAGGCAGGGTATCCTCTGGAAATGGAAGACATCACCATCGATCGTTTTGTGCCGGATGCCTTTTTCGAAGGCTCGCTGGATGATTTTTGGAGGAACATTACCGGACTTGACCCTGCTTTTGAGGAGAAGCGAAAGAAGCTGGAGCAGAAGAACCAGAAATGGCGGTTTGTGGCACGCTATGATGACGGAAAGGCACGGATTGGGCTGCAGGAGGTGGACTCCACTCATCCGTTTTACGACCTGGAGGGAAGCAATAACCTGGTGATGTATACCACAGAGCGCTACAATGAATTCCCCATGCTGATAAAGGGGTATGGAGCCGGGGCCTCCGTTACGGCAGCAGGTGTTTTTTCCGATCTTATTAAAGTATCCAATATCTGATGTTGTATTTTTTATGCAACAAAAAAACGAGCAATAATGAAACATTTAATTATTCTTGGCGATGGCATGGCCGATGAGCCGCTTCCCGGATACGGGGGGAAAACCCCCCTTCAACTGGCCAAAAAACCGCACATTGACTGGCTGGCCAAAAACGGGCAGACCGGGCTTTTATCAACCGTGCCACCCACTATGCACCCCGGGAGTGAAATTGCCAATATGGCTGTTCTGGGCTATGATGTGGAAAATGTTTTTGAAGGCCGGGGCGTGCTGGAAGCAGCCAGTATGGGGGTGGACCTGCAGCCCGGTGATCTGGCCATGCGGGTTAACCTTATCTGCCTGGAGGATCAGCGGATAAAAAACCATTCAGCAGAGCACATTTCAAGTGAGGAAGCCAATGAATTGATTGCCTTTTTGAATCAAGAGCTGGGAGATGATACCGTACGGTTTTATCCCGGCGTTTCCTACCGGCACCTGCTGGTGATGAAAAACGGCTCCAAAGCATTGCAGTGCACCCCTCCCCATGATGTTCCGGGTACCCCTTTTAAAGAGGTGATGATAAAAGCTGCTTCAAAAGAGGCAGAAGAGACCGCCCGGAAATTGAATGACCTGGTGCTTCGGTCGCAGGAACTTCTTCAGAACCACCCCGTGAATGAAAAACGAAAAGCCCTGGGTAAAGACCCTGCTAACAGCATCTGGCCCTGGTCTCCTGGTTATAAACCGGCCATGCCCACCCTCCGGGAGATGTTTGGAATTGAGCAGTCTGCCGTAATTTCTGCCGTTGATCTCATTCATGGAATTGGCGTTTACGCCGGCATGGAGGTGATTTACGTGGAGGGTGCAACGGGATTGTACGATACCAATTATGAGGGAAAAGCAGAGGCTGCTGTAAAAGCCCTCCGGGGAAAAGATTTCGTTTATTTACACATTGAAGCAAGCGATGAAGCCGGACATGAAGGGGATGTGGAATTGAAAACCAGAACCATTGAATACCTGAACGACCGGGTGGTGAAATACATCCTTGAAGAGACCCGCAAAATGGATGAGGATGTGGCTATTGCCGTGTTGCCTGACCATCCGACTCCCTGTGCCCTAAAAACCCATACCCGTGAACCTGTGCCTTTTTTGATTTATAAACCCGGAATTTTAGCCGATGAGGTGGAAGTATATGATGAGTTTAGCGTGAAAAACGGTTCGTTCGGTTTGCTGAAAGGGGATGAGTTTATTAAGGGGTTTTTGAAAATTTAGGTTATGTGCCATTCTTAACTCGAATATGAAGTATTACAGTACCAATAAAAATACACCGCTTGTAACCCTTAATAAAGCAGTGGTAAAAGGGCTGGCATCCGACAACGGATTGTTTATGCCCGAGCGCATTGAGAGATTCGAATCCGGATTTTTTGAAAATATTCAGAACCTGTCATTTCAGGAAATTGCGTTTGAAGTGGCGAAGAAATTTTTTGGTGAAGATGTGGATGAAGCCCGACTGAAAACCATTGTTTACGATACCCTGCAATTCGACTGTCCACTGGTTAAAGTTACCGAAGCTGTTTATTCGCTGGAACTGTTTCACGGACCAACCCTGGCGTTTAAAGATGTTGGCGCCCGGTTCATGGCACGGTTACTTCACCATTTTCTGGTTGGGGAAAACCGGGAGGTCAATGTGCTTGTGGCCACCTCAGGTGATACCGGAAGCGCCGTAGCCAATGGTTTTTTGGGGGTTGAGGGGATTCGTGTTTTTGTGTTGTACCCCAAAGGAAAGGTGAGCTCCATCCAGGAATCGCAATTTACTACTCTGGGCCAAAATATTACCGCCATTGAAATTGAGGGCACTTTTGATGATTGCCAGCGGCTGGTGAAATCTGCCTTTCTCGATGAGGAATTGAATAACCAGTTGCTGCTGACTTCGGCCAATTCGATTAATGTGGCCCGTTTTCTTCCGCAGGCTTTTTACTATTTCAATGCTTATGCCCGGCTGAGGGAGCAGGGTATTCGGGAAGACCGGGAATTGGTTTTTTCGGTTCCAAGCGGGAACTTTGGTAATCTGACTGCAGGCCTTTTTGCCCGCGAAATGGGATTGCCTGTGGCTCGTTTTCTGGCTGCCAACAATGTGAATGATGTGGTTTACCACTATTTGAAAACAGGAGAATATCAACCACAGCCCTCAACCGAAACCATTGCCAACGCGATGGATGTGGGAACCCCCAGTAATTTTGCCCGTATTCTCGATTTGTATGGCCACTCGCATGAGAAGATTGCCGCATTGATGGAGGGGTTCCGGTATACCGATGAACAGATCAGAAAAACCATCCGGAAGGTTTTTGAGCAAACAGGTTATTTGTGCGACCCGCACGGGGCTTGCGGCTATCAGGCCCTGGAGGATTATTTTTCCGCTCATCCGAATCAAACCGGCATTTTTCTGGAGACAGCCCATCCTGCCAAGTTTCGCGAAAATGTGACTCCCATTGTGGGGGAAGAGAATGTACAAATACCCGATAAACTTGCTGAATTTATGAACCGGCCCCGGAAAGCGGTATCTATGAATAAAGCTTTTGCTTCTTTCAAAAACTATCTTCAGGAAAAACGATGAAAAATATAGCCCCGGATTTTGAAAAATGGGTAAACTCCTTTAACCAAGTGGTTTTTATTTCGTATAGAAAGAATAAA
>CAYTDH010000270.1:0-6622 GCA_964436325.1 uncultured Tangfeifania sp. | reverse complement strand
ATAGCCCTGGCCTGGGCCGTTTATGCCACATTACAGAAAAAACTGGTTGTTAACCACCAGGGCCAAATGCTGAATCTTTTTCTTTTTGGTTTCCCTTCATTGATTTACCTTCCCTTTATCGATTTAACCCCTGTATTTCAGCTTCACTGGAGCTGGTGGCTGCTCATCTTGTTTCTTGGGGCTAATACCTTCATTGCCTACAGCTGCCTGGCGCAGGCTTTGCGGTTTATTGAAGCCAATAAGGTGAGCGTCATCATCTTTCTGAACCCTATCATTACCTTTATTACCATGGGAATTCTTACTGAATTGAATGTAAACTGGGTTACTCTCGAACGCTTTTCTCTTGCCACTATCCTCGGAGCTTCACTGGTCATAACAGGAGCAGTTCTGGTAGTCCGGAAAACAAAATCCGCAAAAAAAAGGTAGTCTCCGCATTTTTCGTTTTTTCTGAATCATTTCCTTTTTGTATATTGTTTTCCAAAATTGAAGGCCATGCAAATAACGAAATCGATACTTGTTTTTTTGGCAGGGATTTTCCTCTTTTCATGCAGTTTTCAAGATGAAGAGGTCATAACAGTAAACGGGAAAATTCCCCCCGGTGCCATGGGGAAAACACTCCATCATGAACATTTACTGGTTGATTTTATCGGTGCCGACAGTACAGGATACCACCGCTGGAATAAAGACAGCGTGGTGGAAAAAGTTTTGCCTTATTTGCTGGAAATAAGAAAACTGGGATATAAAACCCTGGTTGAATGCACGCCTGCCTACCTTGGCCGGGATCCTGAATTGCTGAAAATGCTTTCTGACCGGTCGGGGTTGCAGCTTATTACCAACACCGGGTATTACAGTGCCGTTGATGCCAAATTTATTCCGGCACATGGCTTTGAGGAGACTGCCGGGCAATTGGCCGCGAGGTGGATTGCCGAAGCCCGAAACGGCATTGAGGGAACAGGTATTTTTCCCGGTTTTATCAAAATTGCCGTGGATCGCAAGCCCTTTAGCGACATCAACCGGAAAGTGGTGAAAGCAGCCTGCATTACCCATAAAGCTACAGGTCTGACCATCATGTCGCATACCGGCACAGCAGAACCTGCATTTCAGCAATTGGAAATTCTCCGGAAACAAGGGGTATCTCCCACTGCCTTTATTTGGACCCATGCACATAATGAACCCGATTTCAACCAACATTTTAAAGCTGCAAGGCAGGGAGTGTGGATTGCTTTCGACAATTATAAAACAGAACGAACAGAGCGATATGTTGAATTTGCCCTGGAAATGAAAAAACAGGGTCTGCTGAATAAATTGCTGTTTTCTCATGATGCCGGCTGGTACCGGCCGGGGGAATCGGGAGGGGGAAACTTCCGCGGATTCACCGATATCGAGGAAAACCTTATTCCTGCCCTACAGGAAAATGGTCTTAGTCAGCAAGATATCCACCAGCTTTTTGTGTTGAATCCTGCCACCGCTTTTGAAGTAAAAACCAAAGACTAAAGCAAGTTTTTTTATGTTATACAAACATTATTAAAACCACCTCAATACTATTTTCGTATATTGCAGTGAACCGAGAAAAATTGCATCCCATGAGATACCGATCGAACAACATCCTGGCATTTATCCCCCCCACCGAAGAGGGTGAGAAAATTTTAAAACAAACGATGTTTTTTCAGCAGGCATTAAATATGCGAATCTTTGTTTTTAACATCATCGAAAAACCTTCATTCCTCGAAAAATTATTAAAACCCCAAAAAATCATCGATCTAAAAAAAGAGGCCATCGATTATCAGCACAATTTTCTTCAAAAAAGGCTGCCAACGGAAACAACATCAAAATATTCCGTTCGGGTAAAAACAGGGAATATTCTGAAAATACTGCTTTCACAGGCCAAAAAGGGCGGTTATGAATTCATGATCATCGACAAAAGTGCGACGATACCCGGCCTCGGGCGTTATGAAACCGATAAAATTATCAGCCGCTCAGAATGTCCGATTTTAACTGTCAACAAAGATTTTTATGTGGATGAGATAAAAAAGATCGTTATCCCTGTCGATATTTCCCAGGCTACCAAAAAGAAACTTCTTTGGGCCACCTATTTTGCGAAAAAATTCAAAGCCGAAATCAAAATTGTTTCGGCATTGGGGTTGAATATTTCATCCAGGAAAAGCCTGGCCTGGAGAAATGCAGAAAAGCTTAAGCAGATGCTCTCTGAACGCGGCGTTAAATGCGAAGTGGAAATCATCAAAGCCAAAGGACAGGAGAAACACATGGTTATCCTGGATTATATCCGGAAGGAAGCGCCCGGAATGGTTATCATCCGGACGCACCAGGAGTCAAATATGTCGGGCACGCAAATCGGTAAATTTGTTTCAGAATTGGTGCATGACTGTGAAATTCCGGTTTTCACCGTCAACCGCTATTTGTACCCCATGCCTGTTGATTTTGAGATTTGACCCCCGGGGCGGTTTCAATTAACCGCCGGGGTAATAACAAATTTCCTGAATTCAATGGGGCCATGGTCTCCCTGTACCATAATCGGTCCCGGCTCTCCTTCATTACTGTCAAGCGAACCTCCGGTTATTCCGGGGATTGGACGGTTCGAAACAACTTCTATTCCATTATGCACAATCGTAACGTGCCGGCCAACAAGGGTAATTTCATAAGATTGCCACTCCCCTGCTTTTTTGGCTGCCATCACCGTCGGCTCTATAAAACCGTAAATCCCGCCAATCATCACCTCATTGATATCTTTCCCGTAATTGTCTTCTATCTGGACTTCATAACGGCCGCGCAGGTAAATACCGCTGTTGCTTCCCTCGGGATACCTGAATTCAACACTGAGTTTAAAATCTTCAAACTTCTCTTTGGTTACCAGATTTCCGCCGACTTCCTCATTTACAAGGACTCCGTCCATCATCCGGAATTTATTGTTTTCAGGAATGATCCACCGGGTCATATTCTCATCCAGCAGATTTTTTGGGTTTCCCCAAACAGGAGGTTCTTCGCGGGTGAGAGAAGGGGCTCGTACACCCGTCCAGTGAAGCTTATTGCCGTCAAGAACTTTGTAGCCCTTTAGCTTATCATCCTCAAGGGTAAATTCAAAATAAAGATCCTCGATATCCATCCATTGAGGGGGAATGGTAAAATGATATTTTTGTTCATCGGCATTATAGTGCACTTCTGATATAGGGCGTGCACTTCCTTCGTATCCCACATAGTAACCGGTTAATGTGGAAAACCCCGATTTTTTTACTTCAAGCCATCCGGGAAATCCTTCTTCACTCATTAATCCGTGACGGAAAAGCCCCAGGTTTTCTAAGGCATCTTCTTCAATGACGATGGTAAGATCCCAACGGCCAATCACATCCGAACCATCTGCAGTTGGCTGGGCCATAGTCAAATTGGAAACAATTAAACCTGTAAAAAGCACTAAAAAAACGTTTCTGAATATTTTTTTCATGATAAAATAATTTTTTTCAATGTTAGCAAATATTTTGTTGAACAAATTTAGAAACTAATCGTACGAAACTACAATAATCCATCATTTGAAAGAAATTTTTTGAAAGAAATTTTTTCAGGTTATACCGAAAACCATTGCTATTCATCTCCATTAAAACTATTTTTGATATTTAAATGTTCAACAAGTGAATACAGATTATCTTTTTACTCACTTCCCCCTGGGAATTGTTTGTCAGAATGGCAAAGGCGAAATTACCGATGCCAACAGGGCTGCTGAGGAAATTCTCGGACTTTCGCTGAAACAAATGCAGGGAAGAGAATCTGCGGATTTCAAATGGAGAGCCATAAAAGAGGACGGAAGTGAATTTTCTGCAGATGAACACCCGGCACTTGTGGCGTTAAAAACCGGTAAACATTTTCAGAATGTTGTTATCGGATTATTTCATCCTGGGAAAGGAAAACCGGTATGGATCAACATGCATGCTGTTCCGGAATTTAAAGAAAAGGAAAAGAAGCCCTTCCGGGTCTTTACGACTTTTACTGATATTACTGAAAAAATCAACACCCGCAAGGCTCTCAAATTAAGTGAAGAACGATACCACAAACTGATTCGTGAGCTTCATGTCCCTATCATGATACTTCAGGATGGAGTCATTCAGTATGTGAACGATTTATTGCTGGATACTGCGGGGTATTCCAGAGAAGAATTAATCCATAAAAACTTTATTCAGTTTATTCATCCCGAAGATCGAAACCTGGTTCTTGAACAATACCAAAAAAGGCTTAAAGGAGAAAAAGTAAAAGATTTATATAAAAGCCGCGCCAGGCTTAAAAACGGGTATTATCTGTGGGTTAAAGTTGAAGCCACCATTACAACCTTTGAGGGGAAGAATGCCGTCATTGTTACCATGCACGATATCGATTCCGAAATAAAAGCGAATCAAAACTTACAGAAAAGTGAAGAAAAATACAGGCTTCTCGTAGAATACCAAACCGATCTCATTGTTAAAATAGATTTGGAAGGCCGGTTTTTATATGTAAGTCCTTCCTACTGTGAATTATTTGGAAAAACAGAAAAAGAACTGCTGAATAATCAATTTTTTCCATTAGTGCATGAAGATGACCGGTTAACCACCGAAAAGGCTATGGAAAGTTTATTTAAACCTCCCTATTCATGTTATATTGAACAGCGGGCAAAAACAAAATATGGTTGGAAATGGCTAAGCTGGCGGGATACTGCTATCCTGGATAAAGACAATAACGTGGTTGCAATCATCGGTTTGGGACAGGACATTACTGACCGGAAAAAAGCAGAATTGGAAATAATCGAAACCAATCAAAAACTGGAAAACCTGATATCCAATTTACCAGGCATCGTCTTTCGTTGCAGGTATGATGAGAAATGGACAATGAAATACATGAGTCCCCAGGTGAAACTCTTAACAGGGTATGCGCCCGGGGATTTTATTGATAATAAGGTTATCGCATATTCAGAAATCATTCTGAAAGAGGACCAGGGCCTTGTTCAGAAAAGAATCCGTAAAGCAATAAAAGAACAGATGTCTTATGAAATAGAATACAGAATAATAAAAAAGGATAATTCCATAGCGTGGGTTTGGGAAAAGGGAAAAATTATTCCGGAAAAAGACCCAAAAACAAAATACATTGAGGGAACTATTTTTGATATTACCGAAAAAAAAGCTTCCGAACAGCGACTGATTCTTTTAAGCGAGGCGATCAATCAGAATCCAGTTGCTACTTACATTACTAACCGCAATGGAAACATTACCTATGCAAATAAAGCCTTTTGTGAATTAACCCAATACGATAAAGAAGAAATCACAGGGCAAAATCCCCGTATTCTGAATTCAGGAAAACAATCAGAGGGATTCTACCAAAATTTGTGGAAAACCATTGCAGCAGGAAAGGTCTGGAGGGGAAAACTGCAGAACAGGAAAAAAAGCGGAGAGGTATACGATACCTCTTCCCTGATTGCTCCGATAATTGAGAAATCAACCGGAAGAATAACCAATTTTGTTGCACTTCAGGAGGACATTAGTGAATTGATTATTGCCAAAGAACAGGCAGAAAAAAACCAAATGCAATTGCACGCCATGCTTGAATCGATTCCTGATATGGTTTTCCGGATGAATGGAGAGGGAATTATATTGGATTACAAAGCTGATGGGAATGATTTATATACCACTCATGAATCCCCTACTGGCAAATCGATCCAGGAAACTTTACCGGAATATTTGTGCCAGATAATAGAGCATAATATCCGTTCTACCCTAAAAAATCATTCCACACAAACATTCGAATACGATCTGATCATTCCCCAAAAAGGGAAAAGGAGCTATGAAGCCCGAATGTCAAAAAGCGGAGAAGATGAAGTGACCACTATTGTAAGAGATATCACAGAAAACAAAAACAGGGAAAAAGAAATTCTCGAAGCCAAAGAGCAAGCAGAGGAAAGCAACCGACTGAAGTCCTCATTTCTGGCTACCATGAACCATGAATTAAGGACTCCTCTGAATCACATCCTGGGATTTTCAGATATGATACCTGATTTGACACAAGACGAAAACATAATATATTATTCAAAAACCATTCATGAAAGCGGCTCAAGCCTCTTAACCATTATTGAAGATATTTTTGATCTCGCCATGGTGGAGCAATCCCAAATTAAATTGAGGAATACCAGAATTTTTGTTAAAGATATCTGGTACGCTATCAAGAAACAACTCGAAGAGACAGTATCTGAATCCAATAAAGAAAATGACCTTCAACTGGAATTTCGCATTAACCCGGACATTTTATCCCAAAGGATTATTACCGACAAATCAAAAATCAATCAGGTCATGGCCAACCTCATTAAAAATGCTGTAAAATATACTCATGCCGGCACCATTGGTTTGGAGGTTGCTCTAAAGGAAGAGCGGTTTTTTATAAAAATAAGCGATACAGGAATAGGCATTCCTCATGAAAAGCATCAAACGATTTTTGAATTTTTCAGGCAAGGGGATGATTCGCACACCCGGAAATACGGAGGTGTTGGCATCGGACTGGCCATTTCCCAGCGTGTTGCCCATGTTATGAAAGGGAAAATTGAGGTAGACTCTAAACCTGAAAAAGGCTCTGTATTCACCTTCCATTTTCCTGTAAA
>CAYTDH010000269.1:5162-6624 GCA_964436325.1 uncultured Tangfeifania sp. | reverse complement strand
GAGGGACGGTAAGAAGGGGAAGAGCCAAAGTGATTCAGAAAAGAGATAAGGCAGAGTGAACCATAAGTAACCATAAAAAACATAGAGATTATAGATGCTACGGCGTTGACATCACCCACTGCCACAAACACAAAAGCGATCACCATTGTAACGAGGGAAGCATTCACCGGTTCAGTGTCTTTCTTCCTGGCGGTTGCCAGCCACCGGTTCAATCTCACGGAAGAAAATGCTTTATCAAGGGCCAGGGCTTGCAATGTACGGGGAGCCACCATCACCGAACCCAGTGCAGAAGAGATGGTTGAAGCAGCCAGTCCCAACGGCACAAACACAGCACCGGCAATGGCAATGCGGGCCATGATCAATTGGTTTTCTACCAGTTGCTCCGCAGGAACCGACCGGGCCAGTTTATAAACCACAAAAAAATAAATAACCATTCCTGAAAAAGTAGCAATGGTTGTACCCAAAGGGATGGAACGCGAAGGCTTTTTTAAATCTCCCGAGAGGCCCACTCCTGCCGTCATTCCAGTAAAAGCGGGAAAAACAATGGCAAAAACCACGAAAAAATCCTGGGGGTTCCGGAAAGTGGCATTCTGAAGCGAAAAAGAGGCATCTCCGGCATACCCTGTTTTCCCCATAAAAAAAAGAACCAGCGAACCAAATAAAACAAAAACCACCACATAAAGGGCCTTGACTCCCAGGTTAGCCCCCTTTTTCAAAATAAGCACGGCCAACAAGGCCATTACTGGTATACTGATGGCCTGCCGCGGGAGGACAAATCCCCATTTGGCGGATATAAACTGAAAAAAGAATTCAAAAGCTTCGGTAAACGCAATTACGTAGAACGCCACACTGATGGCCTGCGAAAGATACAGGGCAATGCCGATGGTGGCTCCGATGTTCAATCCAAACGACCGCGAAATAATAAAATATTCTCCCCCACCTTCCACTCTTTTATTGGTGGCAATTTCAGAAATGGCCAAAGCAGTGGGTATGGTAACCATATGCCCCAGAAGAATAATCAGAATAACGCCCCAAAAACCAAGCGTTCCCACCGCAAAACCAAACCGTAAAAACAAAATAGCTCCAAGGATGGTGGAAATGGCTGTGAAAAAAACAGGGGCCGTACCAAATTTATTCGATTGCTGATTCATATTGCGTGCTGTTTCTTTTTCACCAAAGGTAAAAAACCATCCCTAAACATGTTATGCATCTTCCATTCCATTTTCATAAAAATACACTTTTCCCCGGAAAGAAAGCATTATTAACCCCCACTTTCGGTCTTTTTCCCTATTAAACTCATTCAAAAAACGGATAATTTAAGTAAAAAGAGTAAACAGCCTATCCTCTTTTTACGTACATTTATCTAAGTTTTTCTGAATCATGGGTCATTATATTCAAATAAAATAAGCAGAAATTCAAAATTTTAACCCCGATGAAAAAAATTTTAACCATCGATGATGAT
>CAYTDH010000269.1:0-5152 GCA_964436325.1 uncultured Tangfeifania sp. | reverse complement strand
GATCACAAAGTACTCTTGTGGTTAAAAAAATTAATCCAAATTAATTTTCCGGATTTGGAGGTCCTTACTGCTTCATCAGGAGAGGAAGGCCTTGAAATGGCAAAGAATATTCCCCCTGAGGTTGTATTGGTCGATATCATGATGCCCGGCATGGATGGATACATGGTTTGCCGCCAGCTTAAAGAGAATCCGGGTACGGCAGAGATACCCGTCATTTTTTTAAGCTCGGTAAATGCCACTTCAAAAAACAGGATCAAAGCCATGGAGGCAGGGGGCGATGCTTTTTTATTCAAACCCGTTGAAAAAACTGAGCTCATTTTGCTCCTCAAGGCCATGTTTAAAATCCGGGAAAGTCACCAAGCCAAAAAAAGTGAGAAAGAAAGATTGAAAGAATTAATCGAAAAACGCACCCGTGAACTTCTCAAAGAGCTACGAAAACGGATAAAAATTGAGAAAAAACTCCGGGAGAGTGAACGTCTGTATCGCTTTTTAATTGAAAATGAAAACGATTTGATCATTAAATTTGACGCGGAAAAAAGATTGGTTTTTGCCAATTCTACCTATTGCACCACCTTTGGAATAAAAAAAGAGGATATCGCCGGACAATCTTTTTTACCCCTGATTCATGAAGATGATATCCTTCATGTGAAAAAATCCCTCGAATCGCTTAGGGATTTTCCACATAAAACGTATCATGAAGAGCGGGCAAAAACCGTCAACGGCTGGAAATGGTTTGGTTGGTCGGTCAAGGCGTTCACGGATGAAAAAGGGCAAATTACCGAAACCATTGCCGCCGGACGGGATATTGAACACCAAAAAAAAGCAGAAGAAGCCTTGAAAGAGAAAGAGGCCAGGCTTCAGGAACTGAATGCCACCAAAGATAAATTCTTTTCAATTATTGCCCATGACCTGAAAACCCCGATTTCAGGAATCACAGGACTGAGTGAACTCATTATGGAAAAAGCGGCCGAAGGAGATTATCTTGAAATTCAAAAAATGAGCCAACTCCTCAACGAGGCATCAATACATTATTTTGATCTGCTCAACAACCTGTTGGAATGGTCACGTATGCAGTCTGGGAGAAAAACTTTCGCTCCGGTAAAAATGGATTTGTGCGACCTCGGGAAAAAAATAAGTGCCCTTTTCTCTCTGAAGGCCAACGAAAAAAACATTGAACTGAGGATGAATTGTCCGGAGATTAGTCTGGAAGCGGATCCTGACATGATTAAAACAGTTTTGCGGAACCTTATTTCGAATGCGCTCAAATTTACAAGTCCGGGAGGTACCATTGAGTTGTCGGTCCGGGAACAAAACGACAAAATTCTGTTTTCGGTTAAGGACAACGGAATCGGAATATCAGAAGATATACAACAAAAACTGTTCAAGTTAGGGGAAGAAGTCATGCAGCGCGGAACCCGGAATGAAAAGGGTACGGGTCTCGGCCTGATTCTTTGCCGGGATTTTATTGTACAGCATGGGGGTACGATTTGGGTGGAAAGCCAAAAAGGGAAAGGATCTGTTTTCTCCTTTTCACTCCCTAAAACACAGGCAGCCCGTACATAGCATAAAGAATGGATTTTTTTACTATCTAGAGTTGCTGAATTCCGCATTATGATTGAGGAAATCATGTATAAAATTTCATCATACCGAAATTTTCTCCTCCTCATTTATTCAACCAGGCAGTTAACCTCCAGCTACGTGAAGCAAATCATCGCGAAACCAATAACGGCGAGCTTGCGAGCCAAATTATCAGCGAGCTTGCGAGCCAATCATCGCCCGAAGGGCAAATTATCACCGAGCGTCAGCGAGATAAATTTCGCGAGCGCCAGGGAGCCAAATCAACTGCCAAAATCATCAAATGCCACGTTGTCATCCGGAACGCCCAAATTGTATAACATTTTCTGAACAGCATCATTCATCATCGGCGGTCCGCAAAGGTAATAGTCGATTTCTTCGGGTTCTTCATGCCCGCTCAGATAATTATCATAAATCACCTGATGAATGAATCCGGTAGGGCCTTCCCATTTATCTTCGGGAAGAGGTTCAGACAAAGCCAGATGGAATTCAAAGTTATCGAAATTCTTCTCAATATCGCGGAACTGTTCATAATAAAAGACCTCTTTCCATGAGCGGGCACCATACCAGAAAGTAATCTTTTTATCGCTTTCTTTCAGGGTGTGGAACAGATGGAACAAGTGAGAGCGCATAGGCGCCATTCCGGCTCCACCGCCAATAAACATCATTTCATTATCCGTATCCTTCAGGAAGAATTCCCCGTAAGGTCCGGATATAGTCACTTTATCACCGGGCTTCCGGGAGAAAACAAAGGAAGAGCACACGCCGGGATTTACCTTCTTAAATCCGTTATTCGCCCGGTCCCATGGAGGAGTGGCAATACGGATATTCAGCATAATGATATTTCCTTCGGCCGGATGGTTGGCCATGGAATAAGCCCTGAACGTCGGTTCGGGATTTTTCATTTTCAGATCAAACATGCCAAACTTCTCCCAGTCAGGGCGGTATTCTTCATCGACCTCAATATCATTAAAATCGACTTCTACCTTAGGAACATCGATCTGAATATAACCGCCCGATTTGAAATCGAGGTTTTCACCTTCGGGAAGTTTAACAACAAATTCTTTAATGAAGGTAGCCACATTCTTATTGGATACCACTTCACACTCCCACTTTTTCACACCGAGGACTTCCTGTGGAACTTTAATAACCATATCCTCTTTCACCTTCACCTGACAAGCAAGGCGCCAGTTTTCATTTTGTTCTTTACGGGTAAAAAAGTCGGTTTCAGTGGGAAGGATCGATCCTGCCCCTTCCTCAATCTGGCAACGGCACATGCCGCAGGTTCCTCCACCTCCGCAGGCGGAGGGAAGCAATATCTTATTGTTGCTCATGGTGGAGAGCAACGTATCACCGGGATTGGTAATAATTTCGCGTTCACCGTCGTTGATGTCAATTTTGACCTCACCGGAAGGAGTCAGCTTTTTCTTGACAAAAAGCAAAACGGCAACCAGCAAAATAATGACCCCCAGAAAAACCGCCACACTGGCAAAAACAACAGTTGTTTGTGTAGATAGCAATAGCATTGAAAAGAATTTTAATTTCTACAATTTTATTCCCATGAACCCCATAAAGGCGAGACCCATTAAACCGGTTACTATAAATGTAATTCCGAGTCCGCGCAATGGAGCTGGTACATTGGAATATTGAATTTTCTCACGGATGGCAGCAATACCCACGATAGCCAGGAACCAGCCGACACCAGAGCCCAATCCGTAAGTAGTAGCTTCCCCTATATTTAAAAAAGCTTTTTGTTGCATAAACAGTGATCCTCCCAGGATAGCACAGTTCACAGCGATCAACGGCAGAAAAATCCCCAGTTGGCTGTAAAGAACGGGGGCAAATTTTTCTACCACCATTTCCACCAATTGCACCATGGAGGCGATAACGGCAATAAACATGATGAATGACAAAAAGCTTAAATCCACTTCTGCGAAGGCAGGGCTGACCCAGGTGAGCGCCCCTTCCTGCAATACGTAATTTTCCAGGAGGTAATCTACCGGGACGGTAATTCCGAGAACAAAAATAACCGCAATTCCCAATCCTGTTGCCGTTTTCACCGATTTGGAAACGGCCAGATAAGAACACATGCCCAGAAAATAGGCAAAAACCATGTTCTCAATAAATATCGACTTGATAAATATGTTAATCAGATTTTCCATAATTCATTCTTTTTTGGCGGTTAATCTTCAATTAACTTACGGTTACGACTCCTTTGAACCCAGATAATGATCCCCACCGTTATCAGGGCCATGGGCGGAAGAATCATCATACCGTTATTTTCGTAAAACCCTCCGTTGGCGATATACCAACTGTCGGGAACGATCTGGTATCCATAAATGGAACCCGAGCCAAAAAGTTCGCGGACAAAACCAACAATAATAAGAATCACACCGTAACCGGCGGCATTTCCCACCCCATCGAGAAAGGACTGCCAGGGTCGGTTTCCGAGCGCAAAGGCTTCCAGGCGCCCCATAATAATACAATTGGTAATGATAAGCCCCACAAAGACCGAAAGTTGTTTGCTCACATCATAAACATAGGCCTTCAGGATTTGGTCCACGAGAATAACCAACGAAGCAATAACAACCAGTTGCACAATAATCCGGATCCGGTTAGGTATTGTATTTCGCAGCAATGAAACAATAACATTGGCAAAAGCCATAACGGCAACTACCGAAAGGGCCATAACCACCGAAGGTTTCAACTGCGCTGTAACGGCCAGTGCCGAACAGATTCCCAGCACCTGCACCGTAATGGGATTGCTGTTGTTAATCGGGTCCGACAGCAGTTTTAAATTTTTTCTTGAAAATAATGGTTCACTCATCGTCTATGATTTTTTCTTCTTTTCTAAGAATTCTCTGTAACTATTAAAATCTTCAAGCATCATTTGCTCCAAACCTTTACTGGTAATGGTTCCTCCGGAAATACCATCCACACTGTGTTCCTGGGGAGCGTCCTGACCTGGTTTGGTAACGGTGACAGAAACCAGTTCACCCTGGTCGTTATACAACTCTTTCCCCTTAAACTCAGCCTGAAACCAGTCGGTGGAAATTTCAGCACCCAGTCCGGGGGTTTCTCCCTGGTGATCGAAATTGGCACCGTAAATGGTGCTCATGTCGTCATCCACCGAAACAAATCCCCAAATGGGGCCCCAAAGTCCGGCCCCACGCATGGGAAAGATAAATTTCAGCCCGCTTTCTGTCTGACATTCATAAACCGGAAGACGACGTTCATCAAGAGGTTTGGCCTTTTCCTTTTTAAGATCGATGGAGAAGGCATCCACATCTTCAATCACTTCCCCTTCCGAATTCACCACATATTGGTTTTGAATCCGGTCGGAATAAATATCCGCTGCATTGTCGGCCGAACTTTCAATATTGACCGAGGCAAGAATATTTTGCATTTTTTCCACTTCTATGTTGGTATCCTGGCGCTCTTCCAGGGCCATGGCCACCGAGGCCAGAATCGCGGCAACCAGGATAACCATAACCGCGGCATAAATAAATGTATATGTATTACTGTTCCTGTCCATAATTCAATTTTTTTCGGTTATGCTGAAATGTTTGCCCTCTTC
>CAYTDH010000268.1:0-6653 GCA_964436325.1 uncultured Tangfeifania sp. | reverse complement strand
AAGAAAATGGCCCTCGCCCAGATGCTCGGCGTGAGCGCAACCGACGACGGCCTCACCTGGAAACCGTTCAAGTCCCAGATGTTCAAGAACTTCGTGCCGTTCTCACACCAACTGCGTTCCATCGGGCGTGCCTGGGATGAATGGGACAACGGAAATCTCATGGGAGCGTTCAACTCCCTCATGTCTGCTCCGATGAGTCAGGATGAGTATTTGTTAGATATGTAGCCAGGGCCGCTACGCGGAAGGTTGCCCGCACGGGGTTCCCGGTGGGCAACCGGCCTTCCACCTTCGCTCGCCCGTTTGGTAGAACATCCACAATCCGATACTCAGCCAGGGCCCGAAGGGGAAGTTTCCTCCCCCGGGTGTCGGTAATAAGGAAATCGCTGGTGTTCAGGGGCTCGTTAGCCTGGAGCCAATCCCGGTACCGCTCCCGGCGACGCCGCAGGTAGGAGACCAGGGTGTCTTTTGAAACGCCCATCTTCCGGGCGGCCTCGACGGTTGACCGGGGCAGGGGGTCGGTGGTTTCACGGAGGTAGTGAACAACAGGGGAACGCTTGGCGTTAGGGTAGCGGATACCGGGTTTGCGCCCGGGTGTGAGCTCGTACCCGAATTGCCGCAGGTACTTCCGGGTGGTTTTTGTTGATAACCCGGCGGCCTGCGCAGTTTCGTGGACGGACCGGGTCTTCTCGTAAGTTGTCCGCAGGGTCTCCTCAACCCCCGGGTAGGCGATGGCTTTTTTCCTCGGCATGGTTTCAATCCTCCTCGCGTTTCCGCCCACGCCAGCGGTAGACTTCCTGGCCCTTGCGGGAGGGGTACTTGCGCTCCTCGCCCCCAAGGGTGATCTTGATCTTCCCCTCCTGGTTAAGTTGGTCGATGATGCGGGTCACGATCTCGGCGTTCATGCCGGGATAGGGGGAGGTTGCCTGGAGGATCTGCCTCCGGGTGGTTTGGTCTTTCTTCTGGATGAGGGTCACGACCCGGTTGAGGCCTTTTTGGTACAGCGACACGCCGACCTCGGCGGTGACCTCGTGATTCCGGGAGAAGGTTTGCAGGAGGATTCTATCCGCCTCCCGGATGTCTTGGAGTTCGATGGTGTTACCAGGCTCATACCGCTGGGCTCGGATGAGCAGGGCGAGCTTGACCAGGTGGATGTCGTACCGCTGGTTCATGTCGCGTTTTCGCAGGTTCTCCTCGGTGGTTAGCAACTCCCCGATCTCTTCATACCGCTTCGCGTAGTACGCATCGGCCTCGGGTGAGAGGGTGTACTCGCCGTAGGCGTTGCGCGCGATCCAGGCCATGCGTTGGAGCAGGTCTTCCTGGGTCGGACCGCCGATAACCGGCTTGGGGATGCGCCTCCCGGCCCATCGGGTGGAGGTCGTATGGTAGTCGATGATAAGGCGGGAGATGAAGCCCCCACCCATGGCGACGGAGGGTATGCTCTCCTCCAGCCCTTCGACGGTCGTGGCCCCGAAGAGAGTGACGAAGGTGTCTTTTTGCTCCTCGACCCCATGCGCCCGGGTGCCCTCACGGTTTTTGTCCTTGCAGTCGTAGAGGTCTATGAGCTTCTCGGTGAGCCCGGCGTTGTATTTCTGCTTCCCGAGGAAGTTGGCAAGCTCGGACACGATGATGGTCGCCGACGAGCCGCGGTTGAGGGTGACGATTTTCTCCCCGACTTTCACCTTCTCAGACACCGGCTTCAGGGTGTCGTTTAGCGCCTCCGGGGTGGCTTTGTTGAGGATGCGCGGGACCTTCATAAACTCCAGGGCCGGGTTGTTGAGTTTCTCGGTGTATTTGTACAGGAGCTTCTCGCCGAACCGCACCGCGGACGACTTGGCGCAGATCCGCGGCGGCGCGACGAACACGATGAAGAAGTTCGGGAACAGCGGGTCCGGGAACCAGCGAAGCCAGGCGTCTCGCTGGAGGATGTTGGAGACAACAAACACCCCCGACCAGAAGCAGAAGCTGGTCGGTGTCATGATGCCCCGCAAGTGCATGACGAAGTCGGTCAGGAACCCTGGGGAGGGCAGGTTGTGGTCCCAGGGTTCGGAGTCCCAGAATTGGTCCTCAACTTGGTCCTCGCTATACGGGATTGGGGCGTGGGTTTTCTCTACTACTGCTACATCAGCCACGGGTGGAACCTCCGAGGGTGAGGGTGCGGCGGGAGCAGAGCTGGACGTTGAGGGTCCTGCCCGCACGGTCGTAGAAGAGAGCGAACAAGGACCAGGTGAGGGTTGGGCCGGTACCCAGACGCCCGATGACAAAGCCGTTGGTGTTGATGGAGATGAGGAGGACTTTCAGCCTCCAGAAGGTGATGAATAGTTGAATCATGATTGGGCTCCTTGTGGTTTGTAGGTTTCTAGCTCCCCCAAGCTCGGCCCGGTCTCAAAGTCAACCGGGAAGGTCACGGTCTGGCCCCCGATAACGACCGGTCGGGGCATCTCTTCGGCGAGAATTCGATGTGCCTCCGGAAGGAAATCCCGGGGAGTCTCCACAACCAACTGGTCGTGGACCTGGAGTACAATCCGCGCCGGTGTCGGGAGCAAGCGCTCGTAGGCCCGGATCATCGCAAGGTTGATGATGTCGGCGGCGGTACCCTGGATGGGGGTGTTCAGGGCTTGTTTCTCGATGTCTCGCACGGGGCCGAAGAGGGTTCGTCTGCGGCCAAAAGCTGTGATGACAAACCGCTCCTCCCGGGCGAAGCGTTTCTGCTCCTCCTGCCAGGCGGCCAGGCGGGGGTACTTGCGCATGTATCCGCGTTTGATCTCGCGGAATCGCGCGAAGGTGAGGGGGAGCTCGGGGCACTCGAGCAAGACCTTCTCGTAAATCGCCCGTTCGGTCCCGCCGTATTGGATTAGGGCGAACTGGAAAATCTTCGCCGCCCGCCGGGCGAGAGACCAGAGGGGGTCCTGGGGCCTGACCCCGAAGAGCAACGTGTTCTCGTCGTGGACGTTTTTGCCGGACAGGAGGATACTCTGCAGCTCCGTCTCGCCCGAGACCCACGCCAGAACGTACACCTCCAGGTTCGTGTAGTCCCCGGAGAGGAAGACCGACCCCTTGGTCGGGACAAAGACCGTGCGGGCTTTTTTCTCTTTCTTTGGTAAGTTTTGACACATTGTTATCATAGGAGCTCTTTATCTCCTACTTCTTCATGTTTCCATGAAGGTCGGACTATATCATCACCTTGACTGAATCTTCCAAGAGAATCTCGGGTCTTTGGATGAATCTTGTAATTGTGTTCTGCGATCGTTGTCACTGTCAGGTTCTCCGGAGCATTGTTCATTCGATTTCCGTCTTCATGGTGAACAACTTCTCCCTCTTTCAGGAGAGAGCCCCGGTACATCTCCGCAAGCCTTCGGTGGAGTGCGAATTGTGTACCCTCGGTGCTAATCCAGATATAACCGTCTTTTATCAGGATTCTTGGCGCTCTTCCTGATCCGCGACGTTTTAGTCCCATACGATTCACCGTATGGAGGATTGCTGTAGCGGTTCGATTTAGATACAAAACACAATGTTTAAGACCCAGCTTCTCATAGTTCTCCTGCAACCATTCGTACTCTTCTACTGTCCATGCTTTTCCTTTTGGCATTGTAGTTCTCCTGGTTGTAGGGTAAACTCTTCGGCATATTCTGTCAAGGGTGGGGCGCTCGTGCGCGGGCTTATCGTTGGTACTCACCCACGTAGTCTCTGCACCTTCCGGGGAAACGAAGACCTTCCCGGCTTGGCTCAGGATTGGCATAGTGTTCTTTCTTTGAGACACCTTAGCTTTCCCTGATTTCACCCCATGCTCACACATACGATTACTCCTATGCGGCCCTCAAGTTAAGGTTTGGATTCTTTGAAGATAATCTTCCTGTCGCAGTCCCAGCGATCAGGAAGTCCGAATGTACTCTCCCATCAGCCCATGTTGGGTAAGAAGTATACGTCGACAACAACTTCCCGACGTGCTGGTAGTGGTCGTAGAGGGCGAGGAAGCTAAAGGTCCGGGAGAGGGCTTCTTGTTCGCCCTGGTGGTCCCGGGTTGGTTTCTTGATTCCCTTCAAGGCCTCCAAGCGGTTCTGCACGGCAACCCTCAAGGACAACCGAGCTTCCCCGTCGATAGACGAGCCGCCGGTTTCGGTTTGAGGTGGAACCCAACGTGAGGGCCGTTGGAGAGGTTGGATGTTTTGGAGCTCATAGAGATATTGGAGTTTCTCGTGCACCTTCGACCCCGGTTTGCGATCGGCCTTTTCCCGAGTCTGGCCGGTGTAGGTTAGGCCCCCGGACGAACACTTGGGGCAGTAAGTAAGAGTCTGGGTCTCGACCCAGGTTTTTTTCTTGCACCCGGGGCACTTGACTTCCCACTGGGTTCGGGGTTGGAACGCTCGCATGTCGTCGTCCGACGGGAACGAGCGCAAGGGCTCCCCGTAGAGGAGGTACTTGATCTCGTCGGTTGAGGAGGGGTTGAAGGAGGGCGGGAGCTGGAAGGTTTGGAGAATCTCCTCCCGGGTCCGGGCCAGGTCGTCTTCGAGCTCGGCTTTGTACCGAGCCAAGCGCCCGGGTGAAACTCGCACCCCGATGTCCTTCATCGAGGAGACAATGGGGAGCATCGGGAGGGATTGGTTGTAGTAGACGGACCCTGCCCCGGGGCCCAAGGCGGCGAGCTCCTCCAGGAGCCCGGGGAGAACCTGGTGCAGGACCACACAGTCCCGGCAGTTGTAGGTAGACAAGTTGGCAAGGTCCAGGTCGAGGATGGAAACGTTTCGGTTGAGAAAGTCCTCTTTCCAATACGGCGTGTCCCCGTGCACAGACACGATGTATCCCAGGTTGTGCGGGAGCTCGGGGGTGATGACATGGTGTAGAAGCATGATGTCGTGCCGGACGTTGGCGAAGTCCGCACGGAACCCGTTTCGGGAGAGGATTGGGATGTCATACCCGGCGTTCTGGAGCACCAGCGGGAGAGAGAGCAACTCGTTGACCAGTGAACGGACCTTGTGCCGAGCGCCGTTGGTCCACGGGTCCCCCCAGGAGCCCTCCAGCCAGGGGATGCAGATAGCATTCGTCGCATCCCGGGCAAAGCCGATGCAGACGACCTTCGCGTAGTCGCGCCGCAAGGAGGTAGTCTCAATGTCCAGGGCGAGCATGGGGTTCGGCTGGGCCCGGGTCTCAGCCAGGAAATCCTCGATCGCCCGCACGGTAGGTTTGACGACGAACTTTTCCACCGGAGCCGTGTAACCCCCGGCGATCTCCTTGGCCTTCCGCAGGTCGTTGACCCAGGTGAGTTTCATGTCCACACGCCCGGACGACCGGACATACCCCATGCGGTTGAGATACGATGGGTGGAAGGTCGGGATGACGTTGAACCCGTGGACCTGGTAGACAGAGCCGCGAATCTTGGTGATCTTCCCCTCCAGGCCCAGGTAGAACGCCGCCGTTGCCCCAAGGGCTACGATGGTCGTGATGCCTTTCCCCCGGAGAAAGGCGAGTTCCTCGTCGAACCCCGGACGGCACTTAGTCAGGGCTTTCTTGGCTTCCAGGGACCGGATGTCGTTGTCCGGCAGTCGGCAGAGGATGCAGTTGGAGATAAAGACCTTGTCCCGGAAGAGGCCGGTTTCACCCAAGGCCCAGGAGAAGAGCTTCCCGGCTTTACCGACAAACGGCTCCCGGGCCTGGTCTTCGTCTTTCCCGGGAGCCTCACCGTAGAAGGCAATGTGGGACTGGAACCCCCCACGGCCATAGACGTGGTTCTTGGATGCCAATGGGCAGGTGGAGCACTTGGTCTGGGTGCGTTTGTAGATGATACTCACTTCGGCACCCTCCCTTGGGCCTCGACCAGGGCGAGGTTCTCCGGCGCATAGGCCAGGTGGAGGTACTGCTCCAGGGTGTACGTCCGGACAACGACCCAGTCCTCAAGGAGTTCGTCCTCGGTTTTCTGCCAGCGGTACGTCGGGTCCTGGTAGACGTTGTGATAGCCCTCCAGGACAACCATGTGCCCGGGCTCCCCTGGACGGTCCCGGTGCTCGAGGAGTGCCAGCCGTCCCTTGTCATACTGGAACCGCTGGTTGAGCAACCAGAGGTACGCGAGGGCTATGTCCTCGCAATCCCCGGTGCGGGTTTGGATGGTATACTCCGGGGGTTGGATTCGCTGGATAGTTGGGGGATCATCCGGGATGTATTCAATATTCTCATGCAACCAGTCGAAGATTCCCTGCGGAGACTGGAGGGCTTTCTCGGCTTCCCGGTACTCTCTTCCCCCCGAGGCAGGTAGGAGCTGACAGCTCCCAAGGAGGATGACAAGAAGAATCCCTGTTCGTTTCATCTCGGGCCTCCCTTCCGTCCCAGGCGGATGTAAAGCAAGGCAGTAACAACAACCCCGCCAAGGAACCCGACAATGAAAGCCCCCAAGAGACTATCGGCGTTCATGATGGGTCTCCTTCCCGGACCTTGAGAACCCACGGGGATTCTCTCCGGTCCCCGATGCGCCACGTTACCTGGGAACTGGAGATAAACGTCATCAGGTCCCGGGTTGTCGTGCCCTCACTTGGGATGAGGTAGTTCAGGTAGCATTTCACGGGAACGATGGGCTCCCGTTGGGATCCCGGGGTGAAGTGGTAGTGCACTTCCTTGCACGGGAACGAAGACCACTCGGGGGAGCCAAGGACAACGATCATATACAC
>CAYTDH010000267.1:0-6671 GCA_964436325.1 uncultured Tangfeifania sp. | reverse complement strand
TCTCCATGCATCGTGGTTAAGTTTGGTCAGCAATTTTCGGTTTTTTCAGGGTAACGCTTTCCTGTCCTTTCCTTTTCCTTTTAATCCCTTTTACAATTCAAAATTTCCAAAATCGATTTGTGCTTTTCGGCTTAAAGAACAAATGGAAACGCGTTTATCAGCCCCGAACAAAAAGCGCCTTGATTATGTGTTGCGCCATTTTGGGATTTTCTTTCAGGCGGCGGGTGGAATAGTTGAACCAGTGTTTTCCAAAAGGGACATACACCCGCATAAGATGTCCTTTATCAACAATGGATTTCCTCAATTCCGGAGTAACTCCAAAAAGCATCTGGAATTCATAGCGGTCTTTAGGAACCTCGTATTTTTCAATAAGCCGGCAAGCCTCATCCACCAAAAATTTATCATGGGTGGCAATGGCTGCATACATATGGTGGGCAAACATAAACTCCAGGTCTTCCAGAAAATGGCGCTGAATTTCCCGGGGCTTTTTGTAAGCAATCCGTTCAGGCTCCACGTAAATGCCCTTGCAAAGCCGGAAGTTGAGGGGATTTTCTTCGGTATTCAAAGTGCTCAGATGCTTTAGGTCATCTTTTGTGCGGCGCAGGTAGGACTGCAGAACCAGGCCGGTATTCCCGGGGAATTCTGCACGTAACTTCTTAAAGAGGTCTATTTCACGGTCTACACAGGGAGAATCCTCCATATCAATGCGGATAAACCTGTCTTTTGACGCAGCAAATCGGACAATCTCATGAAGATAGCTGTAACACCGGTCAGGGTCAATATGCAAACCAAACATGGTGGGCTTTAACGAGAAACTTCCGCGGATTCCTTTATCCGTGAAGCGTTCGATAATTTCAAAATAGAGGTTTTTATGGGCGTCAGCTTCGTCAAGACGCTGTATAAACTCTCCGAGCAAATCAACCGTAACGACCATATTTTGCCTGTTGAGCTCCCGGGAAGCCCTCAGACCATCATCAATGGTTTCCCCGGCAATGTACCTCCGGGAAAACAGCCATACCAATTGGGGAGGCATAAAAGGCAAAACGCCTGCAACGAATTTATTGAACATGGATAACTTCGATTTTTCGTGTTTTTTTGTTGTTTGGCATAAAAGTACAATACCCCACTCATTCTTTTCAATGATGTTTATCAGCAGAAAAGCATGATTTAATGCAGGTTTTTGTGAAACGACTGATTTTGAAAGGAATAAAAAAAGGTTGGTTTAACCCTGTTCCATTTAAGTGAAAAAATTATCTTTGTGCGATGAATAAACAAAAAATAAATTGAAAGAGAATGAAAGGAGCATCTTCAATTATCGGGATTGTATCGCTGGTTGCTGTCATTGTTTTATATGTTCTCTATTTTACGGGGAACAATCAACCCGAAGGACAGGCTGAACCGGCACAGGAAGCCGGAAATGCGGATTCAAATTCATTAAAAATTGCCTATGTGAAGGCCGATTCGGTCATTATGAATTATAATTTGGCGCAGGACCTTCACGATGAGTTCACCAAAAAACAGGAAGCTTACAATACCGAGTACGGCACCAAACGGCAATCGTTTGAAAAAGAAGCTGCTGCTTTTCAGGAAAAACTGCAACGCGGAGGGTTTCTCACCGAACAGCGGGCCATTCAGGAACGCGACCGGTTGCTGGGAAAGGAGCAGGAAATTACCCAACTCGATCAGGAATTGTCGGCAAAACTCGCAGAAATGCAGGCAGCCAATAACGAACAAATTCTGGACAGCCTCATGGCTTACCTCAAAGAATTCAACAAAAACAAAAAATTCGATTACATTTTAAACGGTGCGAATGTTTTAATTGGTGAAGAACAAAACAACATTACTGCGGAGGTATTAACAGCTCTGAATAATCGCTATTCGGGAAATTCCGAAGAATAAGAATACGGTTCAAAAATTTTGATAAAAAATCCGGGAGCTTCCCGGATTTTTTTTGCTTAAATTGCATCCTTTTCGATTGAGCAACATGTTCGCGACAAAATATCTTGAAAAAAATAAAAAACCGGCATTAACCGCCGGCATTCCTGCCCCTGCGACAGGCTTTTGCGTGGTTATTCCCTGTTACCGTGAGCCAGATATTTTGAATACACTCAATTCACTAAACCAATGCGATCTGCCTGGATCACCCACTGAAGTAATTGTCCTGATTAATCACCCGGAAGATACTTCTCCGGAAGTCGTGAGGCAGAACCACCAGACAAAAAAGGAAATTGAAGCGTGGGCCCTGAAAAACCAGCGGGAAGGTCTTACTTTTTTTGCCGCCGGGCCTGTTCCCCTCAAAAAAAAATGGGCCGGTGCAGGACTTGCCCGAAAAACCGGCATGGATGAGGCCATCCGCCGTTTTCAACTGATCAATAACCCTGAAGGAATCCTGATATCACTCGATGCCGATACCCTGACAGAAAAGAACTACCTCACTGAAATTGAAAAGTATTTTCAGAACAACCCCGGGAGTCCGGGCACGACCATCGCATTCAGCCACCAAACCACCAGGATTACCGGAAAACACCTGCAGGGAGTTCGGTTGTACGAAAAATACATGAAATACTATAAAGATGCCCTTGCTTTTTGTGGCTATCCCTTTCCCATGTTCACAGTAGGTTCTGCTTTTGCAGTAACAGCCCGGGCCTATGTCAGGCGGGGTGGAATGAACCGTCGAAAAGCTGGTGAGGATTTCTACTTTTTGCAAAACCTGGCACAAATGGGACCGGTGGGCGAAATAACCCGGACAACCGTCCATCCTTCAGCGCGGTTGTCCGACCGGGTCCCTTTTGGTACAGGGCCTGTCCTTCAAAAATGGTTGCAGGGAGAAGAAGACCTCACAAAAACGTATGACTTTCAATCATTTATTGACCTGAAAAAACTGTTTGACCAAAAAGAAAAACTCTTTCAAATGGAAAAGGAAGGTTTTGAGGCTTTCATCAACTCACTTCCGCAACCGGTAGCAAATTTCCTTTTGCACAGTAATTTCTGGAATGATGTATCGGACCTTAACCACAACTGTGCACAACTGCAATCATTTACCACCCGGTTTTTTCAAAAATTCAATGCTTTCAAAATTTTGAAATTTCTGAATTACACCCATCAATATTTTTACCAAAAAGGAACACTGGAGCAGCAGGTTGAACGCCTTTCCAAGTGTTTTCCCAATTTTGTTGGATAAGAACTGCCAATAACAGAAATAAAATACCAGAAAACGAAAAGCCGGTTTACAAATAAGCATTCGGCAATATCTTGTCAGACAATAACTAAAGCGACCCCCTCAGGTAAAGCGAGGTAGGCAAAACCTGCTGAATTTGCTGTTTGTTTTTCACAAAATCAGCAGCAAGGCGGCCCATTTTCTCAAAATCAACGGTAATCACCGAAATTCCTCCCCCAACAATCTGTTTCATGGGGGCATCATTATAAGACAGAACGCCCACATCCTTTCCCATCTTGAGCCCCCGGGCCCGGCAATTTTTGATGATTTCTACCAAATCAGCATCCCGGATAACAAACCAGGTTTGTCCTTTCTTCACAGCCTCCTCACCTGCCCTGTTGACCCTCCGGAAAGGGATCCTGTTTTTCCGGCAAAACCCTTCCACCGCAGAAACCGTTTCAGCCGGGTGGGGGGTATCCTTTTCGGAATAGACCAGAATCAGCTCTTCATATTTTTTAATTTCGTCGAGCCCCTCTTCGAGGCAACCCGCTACAGCCCGGTCAAAATCCTGTATTAGATAATTGTAGGGAGTCCCGGCAGGATTCCCCATATCAAGGATAAGCAATTTATTCGGGTCAATCTTGTTTAAAACGGGAGCAATACTCCGGTGATCAATGTTCATCACAATGTAGATACTGTACCTCCCCAGGCTGTTCTGAATGAGCTGATTAAAAACCTGAGGATTGTAATGGTGAAACAACAGGTCCACGGCATAGGAATCCGGAAGGTTCTTTCTGAAAGATTGGTACAACTGTTCTTTAAAGGCACTGAAATCGTCGAGCAACATGAATACTTTATACGACTCGCTGGCCACAAAGTACCCCTTGGTAGGGGCAGACTCAATCACTGACCTCTTTTTCAATATATTGTAGGCCTTAAATACGGTATCCCTGGAGAATCCGCTTTGTTTGCTGAGCTGGTTCACCGAAGGCAGGATGTCTCCAACCTGTAACAATCCGTTGCCAATCGCCTCGGTAATCGAATGCACCAATTGCTGAACCTTTGTCTGCCCGGCCTGCTCATCTATTTTCAGGTAAAATTCTGGCATGAATCGGGAACAAAATCAGGGCAGGGCGTTTTTCACCTCTTCCAGCGAAATATTAAAAACCTGAAGGCAAATGGCATTCAGCTCCTCTTCCTCCCCTTCAAAGTGGAAAGTGGATTGCCGGTAAATAAAATCTTCCCCGGGTTTTAATGCCAGGGCCTGCGAAGAAGTCTCCAGTTCATAGAAAGGACCAAGCTGCGATCCATCCTCAACAGGACCGTCGTTATAAGCATTAATTGCATCTCCGCGGAATGGAAACTCCTGATGCTCCCAGGAAGAGTTGACATAGTCGGTTTCCCCTTCCGGAATTTCACATGAAACCACCGTAAGTACGCGGTTTTGACTGTCGTAGCTTCCCAAAACAGGCTTTGCCCTTTCCGGGGGTACTCCGATTTTTCCGCGTTCTTTTCCATCCCCTTTAAAGAAAATAAATCCTTCTTTCACTTTCAGGCGTTCCTCAGGAATCTTCCCGAAATAGTCGTCCTTTACAATATAATCCGATTCCACATCCGTTTTGTAAGGAATAACCATGGTCACAGAAGGGGAAGGATTATACATACCAAGCAGCCATACCGAAATCAAGCCATTCTTTTTGGTCCATTCCTCTTCACCTGCGTTTTTCAGGTGATTGATGGTTTGATAGCCAACGCTCTTAATTCCTTCAGTGATTTGGATTCCCAGGGCTTCTTCCGCCCCGGCCGGTTCAATCAATTCAATTTTCCTGTTGACATCTATCCGGAAGGTGAAATTTTGATAATTCGTTAATTGAAAGGTCCGCTGAAATTCAGCCACCCTTTCGGTGGAAGAAACAAGGTCAAAAGGTTCAGTATCGATCGCTGAAGGGGTTTGCCAGTTTTGAAAATCGAAGGAATCGCCCGGCTTAAAAAAGAGGGAAAACTGCCCTCCTTCGGGACCCAGCCAAAAGCGCTCCTCACCGCCCACCGGGTTAATCTGCGCAAGGGTTTTACCCGAAGCGATCAATTCGTGATTGATCCAGCCATAGCTTTTCCCGCTTTCAGCGGAAGCAGAGCTCGTCATCACCCTTCCCTGGTATTCTGGGGAAATAAGCACCCGCATTTCCCCTGCTTTCAATTCAACAGGTTGAGTGTATTTTTCCAGCAAGGCCAAATCATATCCATAAGTTCCTTTTTCAAAATCAGTCATAACAGTGGATTTTTGTTTTTTACCGGGGGAATTGCAGGAAGCGAAAAAGAGAACGATCAAAAAGATGCTCCCTGCTATCCGGAAATATGTATTGGAGAATGGCAATAATTTCTTCATCATTCAAAAAATAAATGCGGCTAAGGAAGAAGTGTTCCGAAAATCCTTGCCACGGCTATACCCGGCTTCATTTCCTGTCCTTCTTCCTTTTCCGCAATAATTGATGGTCAAAGTTTAAGTATAAAGGGGTCCAAAATTGGCACAGGCACGGTAATCGGCTCCCTCTTTATTTTCACCAAATGCATTCCAGGCACTGGGCCTGAAAATCTTGTCTTCATCCACATTGTGCATATTCACCGGAATACGTAAAATAGAGGCCAGTGTAATCAAATCAGCTCCGATATGCCCGTAACTAATGGCCCCGTGATTGGCTCCCCAGTTTGCCATTACCGAATAGACATCCTTAAAGGCCCCGGTTCCTGTCAGTTTCGGCACAAACCAGGTGGTCGGCCAGGTAGGATTGGTCCGTTCATCCAGAATTTGATGAACATCTTCATCCAACTCCACCGTATATCCTTCGGCAAGTTGTAATACAGGACCAATACCTTTCACAATGTTCACACGCGACATGGTCACCGGCATTTTCCCTGCTGTTTTAAACAGACTGGAGTAGCCACCACCTCTGAAGTACTCCCTCTCTGCAGGACAGAAACGGGTGTTTTCCAGACATTTCTTTACTTCATCCTCCGTGATATCCCAGAAAGGTTTCATTACCGGATTACCATCTGCATCACGCTGTTGCGCTGTAGCATCGAGGGTTGTTGGTCCCGAATTGATAAGGTGAATGATGCCGTCCCTGGCCAGACCGGTAAGTTCTTTTCCGGTAACCCTTTTCACAGCCACCGGGCTCCAGTAAGTCCGGACATCGGAAAATATCTGGGCCGTATTGGTCAACAGATGACCAAAAAGCATGGGGACTGCATTCAGACTGTCATTCTCGGTAGCAAAGACAAAAGCTTCGCGAATTCCGTTCCAGTCGAATGAGGTGTTCAGCATGGCTTCAGAGAAATCGCCGTTGGGATAATAATCAGTCCACTGGCGCTGTCCCTGGAAACCTCCTGCGATGGCATTCCGGCCAAGTGACTCTTCCCCGAAGCCGGCTTCCTTCAATTTTGGATTGCCAATCATCAGATCCCTGAAGATCAAGGTCATTTTTACCACAATTTCCCATTCCCAATCCTTTCTTTC
>CAYTDH010000266.1:0-6704 GCA_964436325.1 uncultured Tangfeifania sp. | reverse complement strand
GGCATGCGCATCGACTCTTCATACATCCATCGCTTATCGATATAGTCATGCTCCCCTAACATGAATCCCTGGTCTCCGGTGTAGATAATGATAGTATTTTCATACAACCCCTCTTCTTTCAGGTAATCCACAAGTCGCGCCACATTATCATCCACTCCTTTCACACACCGCAAATACCGTTTCAGGTATTCCTGATAAGCCTCGTGGGTGTATTGGGGTTCGCCCATTTCAGGGTCAATGCCCATATGCATGCCCATGTTGCGGCGGGTATTCCGGTGCCCAATGGAAGAACCGATCTCATGAATCAGGGCATCCTTGGGTCCGCGGGTAGCCACTGAACCATTGTTTCCCCTGTAATACATACTGGCAGGCTCCGGTATATAAGTTTCCTCGAGGTAATCACTGTACCTGGGAGCAAATTCAAACATATCATGTGGTGCTTTGAAATGGTGCATCAGAAAAAAAGGCTTTCCCTTATCCCTTTCGTTCTCAAGCCAATCCAAGGTGATATCGGTAATACAATCGGAGGAATGCCCCTCCTTCCGTATGGTATTTCCAGGCCATGGCTCCTCGCCTCTGACACGGAATACCGGATCAAAATAACTCCCCTGAATGGGCAATACGGTATAAAAGTCATAAACGGCAGGCTCCTTTTTCAGGTGCCATTTTCCTATCATGGCGGTTTCGTAACCCAGTTTTTTCATTTCAATGGGAAGGTATTGCCTTTCGGGAGGCAAATTCCCGTCCAGGTCAAGCACACCATTGGTCTGCGGGTACTGCCCGGTCATTATACTCGCCCTGCTGGGAGTGCAAATGGAATTGTTGCAGAAAGCGTTGTCGAAAATCATGCCTTCCCGGGCAATCTGATCCAGAACAGGGGTCGGATTCAGCCCGGCAAGACGGCTGTTATAAATCCCAAAAGCCTGACTGGTATGGTCGTCCGACATGATAAAAAGAATATTGGGTTGTTGGGTTTCTTGTGCAGGCGAAGCAGAAACACCGGCCCAACTTCCGGTCATTAACAACAGGCCAAGCCCTAATTGCCTGGCATCTCTTTTAAAGTGATGTCGTCTCATAAATAGAATTGGGTTCAATCATTTGAAGTTCAATGCTGCAATAATAAAAAAATCCGGGGCAGGATTACATCAGGTTTTAAAGTTCTTTCTAATTCAGCGTCTTCCTCCGGGTACGGGTGACCTGCCGGTTGATTGAATAAGTAAAACCTACAGTGAAAAATTCTTTCACCTGTAACCTGGCCTTGGAGCCGGTTCGTTCACCTGCCTCATCGTATACCGGGAAAAGCACATCATCATCGTAAATAAGATGAATCATCATCCGGAGATTAATATAATCACTCAGTTTCATGACCATTTGGTTTTCCCAGTTAATATCGAATTTGCTGAAAGGATATTTGTAATTGATAAACATTTTGTATTTGGTCTCATAAGTAATATCCGGAGTAACCTCTTTCCGGTAACGCAGGTCGGCATTCAGACCAGCATTCCAAAATCCCCTCTTATTGGCGTCGACTCCAAATTTGGTTTGGTCTATTCGGGAAGTATCCCTGACGAAAACATTTTTTGCGGTCACCGGAGAGAGAAAAAGGGAGAAGTCCCTGTTGGGCTTGTAATCGAGCCCGATTTTAAAAAAGGTTCGGGCCGGTGACATAAACGCGGAAATGGGGACTGGATTGCTTGAAGTCGGATATTTATACCCGTTGAAAAACTGGGTTTCGTAGTTGAACTCCGAACTGTAAAACCATTTTTTAAAAGCACTCACCCCCAGCCGGGAGGTAAATTCAAACTTATCATCATTTTTCTGAAGTTCGGCCTCGGCACCACCTGGCCGGATCCATCCATTCCTGATCTCTCCGGAATTTTCCCATTTTATCTTTCCGTCATGGCTCGAATAATTAGCAAACCCTTTCAGCACCATTAGGAGAGACAATGCACTTTGTCCTCCTTTTTTCCAGTTTTCGAGATAAGTCTGGGTAAATCCAACGGACCCGTTCCCTCCAATGCGCCAGGGGGTCAGCACCTGGTATTTCTCATCAACTCCCGAGAAACCGGAAAAATCTTCAGAGAGTGAACTAAAATCAAAATCCTTGGTTCGCTTCGGTGTGAATCGGCTGAATGTCACCCCGTCGTCAATCAGAAACTGGATCGTATTTTTGTCCTGATTTTTAACGGTCAGTCTCAGTGAATCGTTTTGCTCATTTTTCAACCAGAACCTGGAATAATTCTGCCGGCTATTTTCCAGCAATACCGATGACTCATCCCCCACCAGGTTAGTCATGTAAACACGGGTGGTATCAATGAAATCGGCATATTTCACCAAATTCTGCAATATCAGCGATATGGAGTCATTTACAGCCTGAACCACTGCCTCATTGTACTCCTTTAAAACTTCATAGTTGTTGAGTTCAACGGAATCGGTCAGCCGCTCTTTCCGGTAACGAAATTCCATCTCCAGCTGTTGCTGACGAAAATCTTCAATCACCGAATCACGATAAGCGGTAATAACGGAATCGTTGTAGGCTATTCTTTTCTGTTCAATAAACCGGTCGCGCAGGCTGTCGAGCTGAAGAAACCGTTTAAAATCGTCGGGCGACTGCATAAGCGAATCGGGAATGACATCCGGAATATGAAGACTGTCCGGAAGGTCAATCACCTCCTTTTCCAGAAGCATTTCCCCTTCATCAGAAGGAATGGTACCAGCCTTTTTTTCGATGTCTGAGACCAGACTTAGCGGAACCGACAATTCTTTTTGCTGATATTCTGCCACAAGACTGTTCCAGAGCGAGTCGATATCCTCTTCAAGCCGGGGTGCCGGATAGTACCCCGGAACCTCCAGGCTGTCAGGCACATTTTCCGGTAAACGATAGACATAACGGGGTATGGTGTCCCCGAAAGTACTGTCAATGTCCCGAATAATGGTGTCAATCGGCTCTTTTTCAATAAAATGAATTAGTCCCATTACCTTCTCCCCGGTCTCAGGCTCTGACACATGCCACCGTTCCTGATCGCTGAAATACCGCTCGAGCAAGTCAAGGCCCAGCTGCAGCGTTTTCTGCTCTTCGTCGTCGGGCTGGACTTGTGAAAAACCATTACCCATAAGAGTCAAAAAAAATACAAGCAAAACAATATTTTTACCTTTTTCTGAAAACATAATTTAACGTTTTTACAGCTTTTTCAAAACAAAACGTAAAAATAGCATTTCTGTTATTTTGTACATGAATATTTTAAACAATAGTTGCTTCTTCATTCAAATTTACATCTGACAAAAACCTTTATCGAATAAAAAGTATAGCCTTTCGAGTTTAAGCTCCTAATGGTTACAGTGGACTGCCATTTCCTGATTTACAAAAACAAGACCACTATTTCCCCGGCCACTACTGATTTTTTTATTATTTTGCCGGGAATAAATATCGGGTCAGGCAGCCGACGCAAAAAGAAACACTGCCACCACCTGAACAAAAAAAATTTAACGAAATGATTACCAGAAGCGAAGCTATTCAAATGCTAAAAGAGAACATTAGCTCGGAAAATATGCGCAAACACTGTTATGCTTCGGAAGCAGTTATGCGCGCCCTGGCCCGGCGGCTGGGCCGGAATGAAGATGAATGGGGACTGGCAGGTTTGCTGCATGACATTGACGTGGAGATTACCGGTGCCGACCCCGAAAGACATGGCCCTTACGCCGAAAAATTATTGAAAGGAAAAGTCAGCGACGAAATGCTCGATGCCATCGTCATGCACAATGAAATGGCTACCGGCCTGGAAAGAAGTACGGAATTCCAGCACGCTCTGGCCGCGGGGGAAACCATTACAGGATTAATAACCGCCACCACATTGGTTTATCCCGATAAAAAAATCGCCGGAGTTAAACCCAAATCCATCACCAAACGGATGAAACAAAAAGCTTTTGCCGCATCCGTCAAACGCGAAAATATTCTTGAATGTGAAAAAATAGGAATCCCGCTGGCAGAGTTCGCAGCGCTTTCGCTGGATGCCATGAAAGAAATTGATTCTACGCTGGGCTTGTAAAAAAAAGCCCCTGAAATTGCGAATAATCAGTAAAATACCTGCACCATTAATCTTATTTAACCTTACCCGAGTTAGCTAAAAAATACAAAATGAGTCGTTCTATTCCTATTTTTGCCATTTTCAAACTTAAAATCAACTAAAAATTTAATTTTTACACAAAAAAATGAACTTTGCTTTTAAATCGTTTTGTTTTATCAATATAGTTTTTACATTTGCTCCGTCAATTCATTGAAAAGCTGAAATGATTTTAATTGCTACATATATTCTAGTCTTAGTCGTGGTCGTTCCAGGAATTACCGGGATGGGTTAGTATTATATGTAGTTCATAAAAATATTTACAAGCCTTTCCCGGAAAACGGGGAAGGCTTTTTTTAGTTAAAAACCTAAAAAAAAAGACAAGAAAGTATGCAAAAACCATTGCGAAGCAACACCACTACCCAGGGCCGGAGAATGGCCGGGGCCCGGAGCCTTTGGAGGGCCAACGGGATGAAAGAGGGCCATTTTGGCAAGCCGGTAATTGCCATTGTTAACTCCTTTACCCAGTTTGTGCCTGGGCATGTACATCTGCACGACATCGGACAGTATATCAAAGGGCTGATTGAAGCGAAAGGCTATTTTGCTGCTGAATTTAACACCATTGCCATCGATGACGGAATTGCCATGGGACACGATGGCATGCTTTATTCCCTTCCTTCGCGCGATGTAATTGCCGACAGCGTTGAATATATGTGCAATGCGCACAAAGTGGATGCAATGGTTTGCATTTCAAACTGCGACAAGATTACCCCGGGAATGTTAATGGGCGCGATGCGGCTGAACATTCCGGCTGTTTTTGTTTCCGGAGGCCCTATGGAAGCCGGCGAGATTGGCGATAAACATTTCGACCTGGTGGATGCCATGGTGATGGCTGCCGATAACAAGGTTTCCGACGAAGAACTGTTGGCCATTGAGCAAAATGCCTGTCCTACCTGCGGCTCGTGCTCGGGGATGTTCACAGCCAACTCCATGAATTGCCTCGCCGAAGCCATCGGACTCGCCCTGCCGGGAAACGGTACCATTGTGGCCACCCATGCCAACCGCAAAAAATTGTTTGAAGAGGCAGTGGAAAAAATCATCAGCGCCACAGAAAAATATTATTTTAAAGGTGATGATTCGGTATTACCCAGGAGTATCGGCAGCCGCGAAGCGTTTCTGAACGCCATGAAACTCGATATTGCCATGGGAGGTTCCACCAATACGGTGTTACACTTGCTGGCGATTGCCCACGAAGCAGAGGTTGATTTTTCAATGAAAGACATTGATCAGCTTTCACGCATCACCCCTAACCTTTGCAAAGTGGCTCCAAGTTCGCATTACCATGTACAGGATGTAAACCGGGCGGGTGGAATTCTTTCCATTATGGGCGAACTGGACCGCGGCGGATTACTGGATACTGCTGTCAACCGGATTGACGGCCGCACGCTGCAGCAAGCAATTGAAGCCTGTGATATTATGCGGGAATCAGTCACTGAAGACGCCAAAAACCGTTTTCGCTCCTCACCGGGCAACGGGTCCCGGAACCTGGTGATGGCTTCGCAGGAAAATTATTACCCTGAGCTGGACACCGACAGGGAAAAAGGATGCATCCGGGATATTGAACATGCTTACAACAAAGACGGCGGGCTCGCTGTTCTCTACGGTAACATTGCCGAAGACGGATGCATTGTCAAAACCGCAGGAGTCGATTCTTCGATTTACCATTTTACAGGCACTGCAAGGGTCTTTAACTCGCAGGAAGAAGCGGTGAATGGCATTTTAGGAGAGGCCGTGCAAAAGGGAGATGTGGTGATTATCCGTTACGAAGGTCCGAAGGGTGGTCCTGGCATGCAGGAGATGTTATATCCCACCTCATACCTTAAATCGATGCAGCTCGACAAAGACTGTGCACTGATTACCGACGGACGCTTTTCAGGAGGCACCTCAGGCCTTTCCATCGGGCACGTATCGCCGGAAGCGGGTGCAGGCGGAGCCATCGGGTTAATCCGTGACAATGATAAAATTGAAATCGATATTGCCCGGCGGTCGATCCAACTGGTTGTTTCGCAGGAGGAGCTGCAAAAACGCAGAAAAGAAGAGGAAGCCAAAGGACCGGATGCCTTTAAACCAGAAGGACGCAGCCGGGGGGTTTCAAAGGCGTTGAAGGCCTACGCGAGCCTTGTTTCCTCGGCCGATAAAGGAGCGGTACGAATGATTGATTGATAAATCCAAATATGACCATTAACAAATAAAAATTTTTGAATATGACAAAGCAAAAAATGACCGGTTCACAAGCCGTTATTCTTTCCTTACTGGAAGAGGGGGTTGATACCATTTTCGGGTATCCGGGAGGGGCTATTATGCCCGTTTATGATGCACTTTATGATCACGCCGATAATGTGAAACACATTCTAACCCGGCACGAACAGGGAGCAGTGCATGCCGCCGAGGGATATGCCCGCGTTACTGGCAAAACCGGTGTATGTTTTGCCACATCGGGCCCCGGGGCAACCAATCTTATTACAGGCATAGCCAACGCCATGCTCGATTCCATTCCCATGGTTTGCATTATCGGACAGGTTGCATCTCCGCTTTTAGGCACCGATGCATTCCAGGAATCAGATGTAGTAGGAATTTCAATGC
>CAYTDH010000265.1:0-6710 GCA_964436325.1 uncultured Tangfeifania sp. | reverse complement strand
CTGCTGAAGGGGAACTCCCTACCTGCCAGGATACGGGAACAGCCATTGTTATCGGTAAAAAGGGAGAAAATGTTTTTACCGGTGCCAATGATGCCAAACATTTGTCCAAAGGAATATTCGATACTTTCCAGGATAAGAACCTGCGCTATTCACAGGTTGTTCCCCTTTCCATGTTTGAGGAAAAGAATACCGGCACCAACCTGCCGGCCCAGATTGATATCTATGCCGAAGAGGGTGACAGCTATGAGTTTCTTTTTGTCACCAAAGGGGGAGGTTCAGCAAATAAATCATTTTTGTATCAGCAAACCAAGTCGCTGCTCACCGAGGAGAACCTGACCAAATTTGTGCGGGAGAAGATCATGGACCTTGGCACCTCAGCCTGTCCGCCCTACCACCTGGCTCTTGTTATTGGCGGGACCTCTGCCGAGGCTACGCTGGCCGCTGTGAAAAAGGCATCGGCCGGATATTTTGATCACCTGCCCACCGAAGGGAATGAAGGAGGACAAGCCTTCCGTGACCTGGAGTGGGAAAAGAAGGTGGAGCAAATCTGCCGTGAGAGTGGTGTAGGGGCACAGTTTGGCGGAAAATATTTTGTGCATGATGTCCGGGTAATCCGTCTGCCCAGGCATGCGGCTTCGTGTCCGGTAGGACTGGGAGTAAGTTGTAGTGCCGACCGGAATATTAAAGCCAAAATCAATGCCGACGGGATTTTTCTGGAACAATTGGAGAAAAATCCGGCCCGGTTCCTGCCGAAAGAGACTCCTCACATGGAACCTGCGGTGGATATTGACCTCGATCGTCCGATGGAAGAGATATTAAAGGAACTATCGAAACATCCGGTAAAAACGCGTTTGAACCTCAACGGGACCCTGATTGTGGCCCGTGACATTGCCCATGCGCGTATCAAAAAGATGCTCGATGAAGGAAAGCCCATGCCCGACTATTTTAAAGAGCATCCTGTTTATTATGCAGGTCCGGCCAAAACACCCAAAGGAATGGCTTCGGGAAGTTTTGGGCCTACCACGGCCGGGCGGATGGACCCCTATGTGGAGGAGTTTCAGCAACATGGTGGTTCAATGGTGATGCTGGCCAAAGGAAACCGCTCGCAACAGGTGACCGATGCCTGTAAAAAGAACGGGGGCTTTTATTTAGGTTCCATAGGCGGACCGGCAGCCATTCTGGCCAGAAACAGCATTAAATCGGTGGAAGTAATCGATTTTGAGGAATTGGGTATGGAAGCCGTCAGGAAAATAAAAGTGGAGAACTTCCCTGCATTTATCATTGTCGACGATAAAGGGAACGACTTCTTTCAGCAGTTGTAAGAAAGAGGAAGCGGGGGCCTTTCTGTCTTCGGAAAACTTTTCCCGGGGGCAGAAAGGCCTGAATTTTTACCCATTCATCCATTTTTTAAAACCCGCAGAGCGCTCAATGCTTACAACAGGGTCACCTTCTTCAGGTTTGGGGGTTAAATTCAGTTTTACCCGTCCCCGTGAATAAGCCACCATATGCGAAATAGCATTCATGTTTACCAGGAATTTCCGGTTGATCCGGAAAAAATTCTCAGGGCTCACTAAATGCTCTAACTTGTCGAGGGAGTATTCAACAGGGTAGGAAGACCCTTTGAAGGTGCACATAAAAACAGCTTTATCCATAGAATAGAAATAGGCCACTTCTGCTGTTTCTACTTTTTTTATTTTCTCTCCAATTTGAATCAGAAAACGCTTTTTGTATTCCTGTTCCCGGTTTTGCAAGCGATTTAAAAGATCATCAAAGTCAATCCGGAAGGCTGATTTCAGGGAGTGGTATTTCCGGAGACTTTCCTCCAGCTCCCTTTTTCTGATGGGCTTGAGCAAATAGGAAATGCTGTTGAGCTTGAAAGCCTTGATGGCATATTGGTCGTAGGCGGTGGTGAAAATAACCGGGGTATTCACCGAAACCTGTTCGAAAATGGCGAAACTGATGCCATCGGATAACTGAATGTCAAGAAAAAGAAGGTCGGCTTTGTTTTCCAATAACCATTTCACCGCCTCTTTGATGGAACCGGGTTTTCCGGCAACCTCGATGGCGGGATCAATTTCCTTTAGCATGGCCTCCAGTTTTACGGCTGCAAAATCCTCGTCTTCAATAATCAGTACCTTCATCGTCTTCAATTTTTATCAATGGGAGCTTTGCAATATAATCATTGTTGATGATTTGAAAAACAGGAGCTGAATTACTGATAAATGCATAACGTTTAAGCAGGTTTTTTTGCCCAAGGCCGGAGCTTCGCGTGCCCACTTTAAGCTGAATGTTGTTTTTTATGATTAAATGGTTGTTTTCACTGAAGACTTCGATGTGAAGGGGTTTGGCTTCATTGACGATGTTATGTTTTATGGCGTTCTCAAGAACCACCTGCAGGGAGAGCGGGGGAATTGCACTTTGCAGAAGTTCAGCAGGGATATTTACCGACCAGGTAAGGTTTTTGCCGTACCGCATTTGCTGGAGAAAAAGATAAGAGCGCATAAATTCCAGTTCCTGATTCAGTCTGGCAACGGGTTGTTCGATGGTATCGAGAACATAGCGGTAGATTTGTGAAAATTCATCGATAAATTGCTGGGCCTTTTCAGTATCCACGTCAATCAAACCAGAAAGAACATTCAGGCTGTTGAACATGAAATGAGGGTTGATTTGACTTTTGAGGACTTCAAACTTAATCTGGGACAATTCCTTTTCAAGGTGCTCGGCTTTTTGTCTGGCTTCCCGGCTTTCAATAAAAAATATCCATCCTTCAAGTACAGCCACTATCATTGCATTCACCACGGCATAAATTTGCGCGTTACTGACCAAAACACTCCACAAATCTTCTTCGTAAGGTTTTACCCAGTTGGCAAAAAGGGTGATTAAAACCGATACTATCACGGCTATTCCCAACGCAAGGCTTAATTCCAGCGCAACCCTTTGGATGGTATTGCTTCCCCATGGAAGCTTTTTGTTAAGCGACCGTATGACATACAAATCGGGGTAAGCAATTAAGAAACCTGCAGCCAGGCTGAGCAGGAATCCCCTCAAAAACCTCAGGAGGAAATGTTGAAATCCATCTAAAATATAATACCCGGTAAGGTGATTGTAGGATATGACGACCAACTGAACCAGGAGGGCAATCCCCACAAGAAATTTCAGCAGCCGGCTGAAAGAAAAAAATCGATGAATCTGTTCGAAAAACATGGTCAAATTTATGAATTAAATATTCGGTTTCTGCGTTGTATGAAGGCTTTTTCCTTCATTCTAAAATGATCATAAAGAAAGAGGGAATTTTGAATTTTAACAAAATCCCCTCCCTCTTCTGAATTTAAAAATTACGGGCAATACCCACTCTGAAAGAAAAATAATTCAGGTCCAGATTTTTGGAAGATTCTTCAAATTCAATATTGCGTGAAAGCGAATGGAATTTAACCATTGGCGTCAGGCACCATTTAGCATTAAGGTTAATTTCCAGGCCTCCTGCAGCCTGCCATCCCAGACCATGTCCGCTGTCATGGATGATGTCGCCGGCACTGTTTTCCAGTTCAATGTGATTGTATAATCCTCCTCCTCTCAGAAACCATGAATGCGATGAGTTCCCCAAAGGCCTCGTGTACTGAAGTCCGAACACATAACCGGTTTCTTCAAAATCGGTATTGCTTCCTGCAAATGAATTGTCGGCAGCAAACTTGTTCCAGCCCCAGCCTCCGTAAATTCCAAGATTAGACATGAACCGGTAGTGCAGGAGGCCTTCGAATCCGAATCCAGGCTTTAATTGGGCGTCTGCCAGTTTGTTCGTGGCAAAGGATGCTCCACTGTTGAATTCAAAACCCCATTTCTTTTCTGTGGGTTGTGCAAATGCTGTGAGTGAAAGGATTAAACCAATAGCTAAAACAGTAAATCTTTTTGTTTTCATTTTGTCGTTTTTTTGATGATTTATATTATTTTTTTTGACGCTGCTAAAGTAGGCCGCTTCTTGCCCGGATAAAAAAGAAAGATGACGAACGCGTTTATGAAGGGGATGAACCTGTTTCTCCGGAGGATGAATGATTTGAAACTTTCGGGTTAAAATCCTTTTTGGGGTATTTCAGGGATGGTTTTTTTCCGGCGTTCCAGCTCTTTTCTTTGTTTCCCTTTGCTGAATTGATAGCTGAAGGTAACCATTGCAAGAGGTTTTGATAAATGGATTATGCCTTTGTAATGCTTTTGGAAATTAGTGCCTTCAGACCTGTTTCCGTCATAAGTGAATGTTTTGCTGAAAGGAATACCCCATTTTATTCCTGTTTTGAATTTTTTGTTCCATGTTTTATTGATTGAGAGGAATGTTTTGGGATCACTAAAAGAGGTCTGCTGAATCATGACTGTTGGGCTGTTGTATTGAAAGAGCAGTGAGGCGGAAATCGCATGTTTAAAAGAAGCTGTTGCCGAGAGGCCCGACTGGAAAGCGATTTTCTTTTTGCACGGGATTTGGAGCTGTTTTGCCATGTCGCTTCCCCGGGTTTGAACAGTCATAAGCCGGAAAAGCGGATTCAGCGATACTTTCGGAGTCAATTGGATTGCGCCGCTGAATTGGAACCCCCACTGCCTGATGTTCCCTAAATTGTAGGTGCCGGTTTCAAAAAGGTTATCCTTATTGATGAATGTTGCCTGTTGGATGGCCTCTGAGGTGGCGTGGTGGAAAAGGGAAGCCGACAGGAAATTGTTTTTTTTCCGGAATGAATATTCAAGCCGGATATCGCGGTGAAATTCCGGAGTCAGCTCCGGGTTTCCCCATTCCAGTGAAAAAGGATCCTGCCTGGAACCAACGGGATTTAACTGGACAATATTAGGCTGAATGACCGAATGCCTCTGGGAAAAGGTAAGTTTGCTTTTTGGGGTTAGTTCAAAAAGAAGTGTGGTGTGGGGCAAAAGGTAAAAACGGGTTTGGTTAGGGGATTTGCCTGGTCGTGAAAAATATTCTGAACGTAATCCCAGGCGGAGATCCAGGCGACCTTTGCGGTAGCCGGTTGTCCCGAAAAGAGCTCCTTTCCTTTCGGTTGCGGAGAATGCGGATGCCCCGGTGTCTGCAATTTTTCGTGCATTCAACCGGATGCCGCCGGTCAAATAGCCGTGGTTCCCCAACGGGGTGTTGAAGTCAAGCAGGCATTGAACGGATTTTTCAACCGGCTTTTTGATGTTTGAAATATTATGAGATGTTTCTGCTGAATCAGGGGCCAGATAACGGGTAGAATTATTTCCCTGATAGTTAGAACCGGATATCTCCAGCGTTAGTTTCCGGGAAGTATTATCGAAATGGTGGCTGAAAAAGACAGAGAGATAGGTGTTTCGAATGAAATCTGAATCCATTTTTTGGGCAGTCCAGATGGTTTCTCTTATGTTTTCCGTTTGTTTTTGAACGGCTGCGTTTCCGTTGTGTTCCCACGAAGCCGGATTGAAGAAGCCATAAAGGCTGAGGCGGGTATTTTCAGTACCAAGGTAGTCGGCTCCCAGATGAAAACGATGCGACCAGCTTTTTTGCCTGACTTGTTGGTTGGAAATCAAAGTCCCGTCCTCTGGTTTGCGCTCGTATTGCCGGACGAGTCTTTCGGTAATGTTAAAGTTGCTTATTTCGCCCTGAAAGGAGCTGAAGAAGTTCCATTTTGGGGTAGTTAAACGCATTCCTGCTGCAGGGAAAAGATATTGTTCGGATCCGGAAGAGGGGATTTCTCCGTAGATGTGTCCGCTTATTCCGGAAGTACTTTTTTCTTTTAAGATTATATGAATGACTCCCCCTGTTTCCGAATCGTAGCGTGCCCCGGGAGAATTTATTATCTCGATTTTGTCGATGTCATCCGCCTTAAGCTGTCTGAGAAAAGCGGCGTTATGTTCTCTTCCGTTCACCCGTATTTGGATATTTTCCTTTCCTTCCAGCGAAATGTTTTGAAAAAAGTCTGTTTGTACACCCGGAATGTGCGTTAAAATGTCGAATCCTGTGTTGGAGGATCTGATCATGCTTTTATTTATGAAATAAGTGGTTTTGGAGGATTCTTTTTTTCCCTTTATGCGGTTGGCCACAACCATTGCTTCTTGCAGTCTGATGACCTTCCTGTTTAAAGGGATGACGCCAAGTTCAACATTTTCCTGGTGTTTTTTTACCTCCATGGTTTTTGATGTTGTTTCAAAACCCACCGCACTTATCCGGAGGAAATAGGTGTCAGCAGCTAAGGTTTCCAAACGGAATGCTCCTTCATCATTGGATGTTGTTCCGTTAATGAGGCATGAGTCTGCTGCTTGATAAAGGGCAATATGAGCAAACGGGACAGGCTTTCCGGTTTCGCTTTCCATCAGAATGCCTGTTGCTTTGGAGGACTTTTGACCGTGGCCATCGAGGTTGCAAAAAAGAAGGAAAAGGATAAGTCCGCACGCGATTGTTTTTGAATTCCCGGAAATGGTTTTCATCGTAGATAATTTTTTGGTTTGCATAACTTTTTTGTTTGCAAAGAGAGGGGATAGGTCGCTGACCTGCAAGAAACCGGGATATATAGCAGGTTTTTGTTACCTGCAGCAACGGCGGAGGACTCCGGTAAAAAAATCTGTTATGAAATGAAATATTTTTGGGATGAATGGAAAACTGTGGTCAATTCAATAATTTTTCCAGGGTCTGATCAAAGCCGGAAATATTTTGGCGGGAGACAGGAATGGTTTCTTCGATTCCTTCGAGGGTTAACTGA